>CAUQMH010000152.1:0-2531 GCA_963519075.1 uncultured Flavobacteriaceae bacterium | reverse complement strand
AACATTTTTTATCTCGCTGAGTAAAATTTCTAAAGCGTTCGGCAGGATAGCATCGTCTGAATCCAAAATCGTGAAATACTCTGTTTTACAAAGCTTTACACCTCTTATGATTGATACAAATTTATGAGCATTTTCCTGATAATGATATTCAATCTCAAAATTGGCATTTTGTTTAAAATTTTCTACTAAATCTCTCGTATTATCGGTAGAACCATCGTCTATAATGAGCCATTTAAAATCTCTGATAGTCTGATTTTTAAGAGACTCAAAAGTTCTTCCAAGAGTATGTGCCCTATTATAAGTAGGAGTAAAAATGGTGATTTTTTCCATGCTAAAAATTAGTTTTTCAGGACATTTTCAAAAACTTCGGTAATCTGTTGGTAGATTTTCTTTTCATCAAATTTCTCATCTGCATTTTTTGTTCCTTGTGTTATTCTATCCACCAGATTTTTATCTGTTAAAAATTGTTTCATCGCTTGATAGATAGCATCTTCATTACAATCCACCAAAACGCCATCTACTCCATCCTCTATCATCTCCGGAATCCCCCCTACATTTGTAGAAATAATAGGTTTTTCCAGCCCCATAACTTCTCCTATTGTCAATGGATAACTCTCTGATTCAGAAGGCATAATGAAATAATCTGAGGCTTTGATATAAGGCCAAGGGTTTTTCTGACTATCTAAAAGCATAAAACTCTCCTCAACTCCTAATTCTTTACGCTGTTTTTTCAAATTTTCCATTTCACTTCCCCCACCAATCACAGCTACAGAATGCTTTAATCCATTATCTAAAAGCCTTTTATGAACTCTCATCAGAGCGCTATAACCTTTTCTGCTGTGCAGCCTTCCCATCGAAGAAAAAACAGGTCTTATAGGATAATCCACCTCAAAGGCATTGGCTTTACTTCTAGATTCGGATAATTTTATGACATTATATATCACTGAACTTTTGGGATAGCTCACTCCATAGATATCCTCTATCACCTGCCGTGTTTGTTTCGCCCCGAAAATCATCCAATCGAACTGTTTCATTAGGTTTATTCGATTCATGACACGGCTTTTGTTATTATCATAACTCACATCCGTATGAAACCAGCCCACTTTTTTTGATTTTTTATTGGGAGAATTCAGCACCATCTCAAACTCAGCATAGCCAGGAGAAACCTCTATATCATAGTCTTCTTTGACTTTTAGAGCATACAATAAAGATGGAAACTGCTTATAAATTTCCAATCTTATTCGCCTCATCACAAGCTGAATTTTCTGGATAAAAGGATTTTTAGACATCTGTTCTCTTCCTTTTTCCACCACGATAAGTTTTATATCTTTCGGAATTTCAGAAACCAACTCACCTTGATAAAGATTGAGCATCAGCGTCAAATCAAATTTCTCCTTAGGAAGGTTTCTCAATAAATCCAGCACGACCCTAGGAACTCCGCCCATTTCGATGGAACGCAAACGAAAAAGAACTTTTATTTTTTTATTTGTATTACTCATTATTTTTCTCTCAAAACAATATGAAATTCAAGGAAATATTTAAAACCTATCCACTCTAATCTCTCACCGCACAAATTTAATAAATTTCTGGATAGTTCGCTTCTTTCTTTAAAACCTTTATTTCATGGGTTTTGGGAATAATTATACTTTAAACTATTTTCCATTTTCACCACAAATCAGACAAAAATGATTCATACACTTCCAAATATATAATGTTATTTTGATATTTTTAAATCTATATAAATTTAAAAATCATAATCAGTCGCCATATTTCCTTTGAAAATAGGTTTTTCTTCAGTGGAAATTAAATGTAACCCAAAAGTTTTACCTAAAACATCATCTATATAACTTACAATTATGAGATGATACCAACCATTAGACACCGTAAATGACAAACTTTTGTTTTCAGTGAGCATTGTAATATCTGATAAATAACCTATTCCTATGACCTTTATTTCTCCAGAGGCCACCTGTAACACCCATCCTTGAGAAATTACTTTATAATTAACAGGATGTTTTTCAAGGATTTTAAAAGCATAATCATCAGCCGTTACTCCTATGATAGGAACAACTATTCCTTCTTGAGTAATATTATCACCATGCTGTGTTTCCGTAAAATATGCAAGCACATTTTTATCATTAAGACGATAGCGATACAGATATTCCTGCATCAGCTGTAGTTCATAAATAGCAAAACCTTCTAATTCCGCAAAAATCTTCTCAGTATTCATTGATTTACTTGATTTAAAGAAATATATGATTAAAATCTTTATTCAGTATCTTTTATCCAATCATAAAAACCACTTTCTCGCAATTTGGCTTCATACTCTTGAATAGCCCGTTCATCGTACTTTTCTCTTTGGATAAACTTTTCTTTTTCAAAATAAACATCCATTGGGTTCAGTCCATAAAGCTGAGCGATGAGTGATGCTAAATTCATATCAGAGTAATGCTCATTAAGCACATAAGTCATCAGTCTAAAATCTGTTTCCTCTATCTTAGGGAAAGCCTTTTTGATAAACTGAAGTGATT
>CAUQMH010000151.1:0-2553 GCA_963519075.1 uncultured Flavobacteriaceae bacterium | reverse complement strand
ATTCTACTTTTATGTTTTGCTTTGTAGAAGAAGGATATTCCATTGGTGTATTAGCCTGTCTGGTTTCCTTCGCTGGTTCACTTGGTTCATCCTTCGGAAGTCCATATATTTTATCCAGCTCTCTTGCTTTATCGACCATTTCGGCAGGCGTTTTCTTACTTGCCCAGACATCTATCTGCATCCCTTGATCTCTAAGGCTACCTACTGCAGGATCTTGGTAGTAGACTATATCATTTTCGTCTTTTACTCCACTTTCATATTCTGCGATACCAAATTCAAAATTATTAGCCATAATCACTTCGCGGGCTTCTTTCACCGTAAGTCCTACTACATTTGGAACGGCAATATCTCTAAGCGGTCCAGAACCGATAATCAAATCTATTACAGAAAACTTCGGCAAGAGAGTTCCTGGTTTTAGTTCCTGCCCTTTATATATCATTTTCAGAACAGCATCTTTCTGGATACTTGGCTCATAAATGGTATCGCCCACTTTTAGTCCTACAAGCTCTAACCTACTAAATGCCAATCCTTTATATTTTTCTAAAAGATTAGGAACTTCCACTTTTGCCCAAGTTTTTGGATTGATTCTCAGGATAACAGTCCTGCCCTCTTTCACACGAGAACCTGCGGCAGGATAAATTTGTAACACCTGAAAAGGCTTATATTTAGGGTCGTATTTAAAACTATCCACTTCCACATCCAGCCCCATGTTTTCTAATTCTTTTACGGCCTCTTGGACAGACATATTTACTACATTCGGAACGGGTACTTCTTTTCCGTGATTGGTATGGGTATCCAGCCATCTGAATGTTCCCCAAACCAAGCTAAAAAATATCCCCAAGGTAATCAAAATATTTACCCAGACTTTCCAGTGAAGAAATGATTTAAACATATTTTTAGTGTCAATTAAATTGCAAAAGCAAATATATAGTTTTTCATTAAATTTTTCCTATTTTTTTGTTTACTTTTGCCCAAAATTATCATAATGTTTGATGACCTAAAGCCTATTCTTATTCTGTTATTAAGGTTTTTGGCGACTTATCTGGGATTGATTTTACTTTATCAGTTTTATCTAAATCTATATTCCGATGCCGCCGCAGACCCTTTGACCAGAGTTATAGCAGAGCAGTCTACTTTCTGCATGAATAAAATGGGCTACAATACCCAGCTGATAGAATCCACCGAAAAGAGCGGTTTATATTTCTATATCAATAACATATGGGCTACCACGATGATTGAGGGCTGTAATGCCGTTTCCATCATGATTCTGTATCTTGCCTTTATTTTTACTTTTTATAAAGGATTACAGACTTTTTGGTTCGCCGCTTTGGGACTGGTTTTCCTTTATGTAGTGAATGTTACGAGAATTGCTCTCATTAACATTGTTTATATGGAGCTTTCACCAGAGCATTTTAAGATTGCTCATGATTACGCCTTTCCTGCCATTATCTATGGAGGTGTGGTTTTTCTTTGGATTATCTGGATTAAATTTTTTGTTAAACGATGAAACATTGGAACTGGATTGGTGCCGCACTTTGCGTGGCAGGACTTATCGGAGTAAGATATCTGGAAAATGTTCTATTCTATGACCCTTTCTTGAAATATTTCGCGAGCACGAGTTCTAATCCTGCATTTCCTCAGTTTGAGTGGACAAGGCTCATCGGCAGCCATCTTTTCAGGTTTTTATTAAATCTTATTTTTTCTTTGGGAATCGTTCATTTCTTGTTTTTAAATAAAAAATGGACTTTCCAAGCGATGGTTTTAATCACTTTATCTTTCATTCTTTTCTTCCCTATTTATCTGTATTCTGTTTATACGGAATTTAGTTTCGGAAATTTGTTTTCGTTTTACATCAGAAGATTTGTGATTCAGCCTCTGCCTGTTTTACTGATAGTTCCACTGTTTTATTACAGAAAAAATCTTATAAAATAAATCAAGGCTCATTTTTATAAGCCTTGATTTTTTCTACAAATTATCCAAATCTTTTTTGAATTTCTCTATTCTAAAATCCGTGGAGATGGTTCCTTTTTCTATTTTTTCCTTCGCGTAGAGCTTTGTTTCGGTTTCTGTTTTTTCTAAAAGATAATCGTAAGGCCCTGCGGTAGAAATCAATTTAACCAAAACAGGCGAAATTTCTAAACAAATGAAAAGTCCCATAATGAACATCGCCGCCACAGCCATGATGGGATTTGCCCCCAACTCATCCAGCGCCTGAAGCCTCGCCGCGAAACCATTGAACCTATTTTCTGAATCCTCACTGTTTTTCTGCTCCATTTGTAGGTTGGTATAGACTTTAGATATTTCCTCATCTAGATATTTCAGCCGTGGTTCCATCTGTTTTTGATAGGATTCCAGCTCTTTTTTCTTGTTGTCGCGGATTTCGGTTTTTCGCTTTGCATTTGGCCCAAAACCAGCCTTCCCGCTCGTAAGTCCTGTTTCTTTACCCAAAACCTCTCTTTCCAAATCCACCACTGCAGAATCATAGGCTTTTTGGTAGGTTTCTATTTGACTTTGGATTTGTTCTTTTTCTTTTGCAAAAGGCCCTGACTGCTG
>CAUQMH010000150.1:0-2578 GCA_963519075.1 uncultured Flavobacteriaceae bacterium | reverse complement strand
GGTCTGTCCCAGAGCTGAACGACCTCAATTTATCAGAAACAATTCAAACGAATTTTGATTATTTAAAAACGAGAATTTCCAGCCAAGTGGATTTTGTGCTGTATCTTCCAGAGCGGGAAGTTCTCATTCCGCACAGCAGGATTTTGATGAGCTGGGTGATAGAAAATTTAGTAAAAAATGCCGTGGATGCTATGAAAGGCAAGGGGAGATTGGTAATTTCGCTCGTGGAGAAAGATAACCAAATCTATATAGAATTTAAGGATAATGGCTGCGGTATGACAAATTCCCAAATCAGAAAAGTCTTTAACCCAGGGTTTTCGACCAAGAAAAGAGGCTGGGGGCTGGGGCTTTCTTTAGCAAAAAGGGTAATTAATGAATACCATGGCGGAGACCTGCGCATAGTTTCTTCCGAGGTTGGGAAAGGAACGACTTTTAGAATTAATTTATCAAATAATAAATAAATGAAATCAAATTTGAGTTTGAAGCTTTTTTTGGCTTTTGAACGATATTTTATTGAAAATGATGAAGTTATCTCATTGGATAAATCATCAGAATTTACAGATGTGATTGTAGGAATAGGTTTTCTCCCACATGATATGTCTGAAAATACAGATTTTAAGAAAAAAATATTAAAAAAATATGGTTTTTCTTCAGCGACAGCTTTGGCAGAGGATTTTAGGAAGCGAGTTCTAAATTTTGATGAACCTATTCCGGAAAATTTTGAAAAAGATGGAATAGGGTATGTTTATACGGTTATTTCTGGGTATGATGTTTTCTATAACCGAATGTATATGTTTGGAATTCATTGTTTTAATGGTGATTTTAATGTCACTTATTATGATTTAGAAAATGATGCAGAGACTGGGGATTATTATGAAGAGCATGAACTTTATTCACAGGCGAAAGGCTACCGATGGCTGGATCCAGAGAGCGATTACTACGAAGATGTTTTGGCGTGGGAAGCGCTGAATAAATTAGCAACGGATATTTATTTTCATTTGGAGGATAAATTAGATATGAAAATTGATATAAAGCCAATTCCAGAGGAAGAAAAAGTAGAGCCAACGCAGGAGCATTTGGCGAAATTTCTAGCTTTTTGTGGAATGGAGCAGGATGTAATAGATGAAAACAAAGAAAGATTATTAAAGGCTTTAGAGGAATACACACCTGATGAATACGAGGGAATATCAGAAGCCATGGCTGAAATGATGGAATATTCTCATAAAATCCAAAGGGCAGAACCTGTCATAGAAATTATAAGAGAATATGGTGTCTGCCGCTTTTCTGACTGGAAATTTTATGCTGAAGAATTAGAAGAATATATTTTGGATTTAGCTGATTTTTCTGATTGGAAATGGGAATATCCCGCAGATACATATAGCGCAGATCTGTTCCCATATATAAGAAAACAGCTTTCCCAATATCATCTTTGGCTGTGCCATCTTGATGAAGGAGCAGATGCGTATTTGTTCCTGTTGTTTTCAGAAAAGGATATGCCAGAAATTATGCGACTGGCAAAAATACTGGGAATACCGCTGAAAGCGTATTTTAAATAAAGAAAATAGAAATAAAATCAACTTCGGGAAATGGAATTTTTTATCCTTTCCCGAATTCTTTTTCCCATTCTTCAGCTGCTTTTGACAGGGTTTGGTAGAACTCCTCTCCGTATTTTCGGATGAGTGGTTTTTTAAGGAATTGATAAACTTTCACACCTAATTCTTTTCCCAGAGTGCAGGCATCAGAGCAGATATCCCATTCATGGTAGTTAATCGCAGAAAAATTAGAATATTCCGTAATACGAATAGGGTAGAGGTGGCAGGAAATAGGCTTTTGCCAGTCGATAACGCCGTCTTCATAGGCTTTTTCTATGGCGCATTTGGTGTAGCCTTTTTCATCAAAAATTACATAAGCGCATTCCGCATTATTGACCAAAGGAGTAACCAAATCTCCTTCAAAATCAAGTGTATAGGTGCCTTGCTCCTCGATGGCTTGGATTCCTTCTGGACGGAGATAAGGCTTTATTTTAGGGTAAATTTCATCTAATATTTTGGTTTCATCTTCATCGAGAGGAGCTCCTGCATCACCTTCCACACAGCAGATTCCCTTGCATTTAGCAAGATTACACACGAATTCTTCGGAAAATAAATCTTCAGAAATTAGTTTATCATCTATTTGAATCATATTAAATTACAAAATTAGGGTTAAATTTGTCCAAAAGACAAGAAATTATAATAATCCAAAGTCCCAGTTCCTGAAGCCAAGGATATTTTATAAACCTTAAAAATCGGCTTAGGATAATGCTGATAGGGAATATAACCAGCAGCAGATATTCTCTGTGAGAACCCATGTAAAATACCAAAATCAGGATTTGAACCAATAAAAATGACAATAAGAAAGCGTATTTAAACTTATTGGTCGGACTTTTTTTATTCAAATTCATAAAATGATCTCCCACCGCCAAAATACACATTACTAAAATGGGAATTAAGGTGTAAAAAGAAGAGAAATCTGTAATCATTTCATTGGAAATCAGTGGAATATAGTCTTCTGTAAGTACATCTATTTCAAGAACATACAT
>CAUQMH010000149.1:0-2592 GCA_963519075.1 uncultured Flavobacteriaceae bacterium | reverse complement strand
ACACTAAAGAAGTTTTTATTTTCACGCCAAAAGGAGATGTTAAAATCCTTCCAAAAGGTGCGACAGCACTGGATTTTGCTTTCATGGTGCATTCTGAACTAGGAATGAAATGCAGCGGCGCTAAAATCAACGGCAAACTGCAGCCGATAAGTTATGTCCTAAAAAATGGCGACCAGATAGATATCATCTCCTCTCCCAACCAAAAACCGAAAAAAGATTGGCTCGATTTTGTGGTAACTTCCAAGGCTCGCTCTAAAATAAAGGCTGTTTTAAACTCGGAAAAAAACCAAAAAGTAGCCGAAGGAAAAGAAATTTTCCAAAGAAAACTGAGACACGCCAAAATCAACTTTACAGAAGAGGAACTCAATAATATTCAGAAATATTTCAACCTAAAAACCTCACAGGATTTATTCCTAAAATTCTATGAGGGAACGCTGGATACTTCCAATTTAAAGGAATATTTGGACAGCAAAAAAAGTTTCTTCGGAAGCCTTTTACAGCGGTTTCGAAAGGATAAAACCGAATTTGTAGAAACACCAAAGTCAGATTTAGACCTTATTGTTTTTGGGCGAAATGAGGAAAAATTGTCCTATTCTTTTGCAAAATGTTGCACGGTAATCCCTGGCGATAAGATTTTTGGGTTTTTAACGATAAATGATGGGATTAAAGTGCATAATGAAAACTGTCCCAATGCCATAAACCTCCGTGCAAACTATGACTATCGTGTGATGCTGGCGAAATGGGTGAACTCTGAAAGATTCATTAATAACATCAAAATAGAACTCCAAGGAATGGACAGAATGGGAATAATAAATGATGTAGCATCCATTATCTCTAATAATATGCACATCGACATGAAAGGAATCTCTATCAACTCCATTGATGGAATTTTCATCGGAACCATCTCTTTAGAAGTTAAAAACAAAAACCAGTTGGAGGATTTATTAAAACAACTGGCACAGATAGAAGGCATCAAAAAAGTAAAAAGATTATAAAAAACGCCCTAAAAAAGGGCGTTTATGTTTTTATTTCTTTGCTCCATAAGGCATTTTCTTACTTGCATTTCTCAGAAGGTTTTCTACGATATCACTATGGTTACTTCTCCACCCACCTGAATATTTATTGCTGTAATTCCAAAATATTTTATCAGTCTTTTTATCGTAAATATTCATATCTGCAGTGATTTCATTGGTTGTTCCTTCATAATCCAGCAAAACAGATGCTGCCACTGCCACTCCCTGCGGCATAGGTTTAGTCATTACATAATTAGAACTTACAACAGCATCTACTCCTAAAATAGCGCATATTTCGCTCTTTGTCAGTTCTTTTTCAGGGTATCCTGCTCTTTTTAGTTTTGTGTTTGTAGTTTCTATATCTTGTATTTCTTGGCTCGCATTATTCTGAGAAAATCTCTTCAAAAACCAAGCATACATTTCCTTCTGAAAATTAGCCGATTCCTGCTCCTTAGACTGGTCAAAACGCCCTGTATACCTACCTTCAAGCATAGAAACTTTAGGCGGCAAAATCGCTATTTTCTTCTGATTGGATGTTACTGCCAATAGGTCATTAGAATTATAAACTTTCGCTCCACTACAGGACATAAAAAGTAACAACAAAACTCCCAATATGGAAGTACCTTTAATAAATGTTCTCATAACTAAAAATATTATTATCTCTTACAAATTTACCATTATTTGAAAGGTTTTCAAAAAAAATAATCATGATTTTTGTTATATTTGTAAATCTTAAAGTTCAATTTTAAAAATAATTAAATATGCGTATAACAAAATTTTTTAAAGAATTTTTCTCAAACAGCCAGTCCTCAGGGGTTTTATTGGTTTTATGTGTTACCATTTCCCTGATGATAGCCAACTCTTCGGCAGCGACTGGATTTCAGGCTCTTTTGGATAAAATGATAGGTCCATACTCTGTAAGTATGTGGATAAATGACGGTCTGATGGCAGTTTTCTTCCTTTTAGTAGGTTTAGAAATAAAACGAGAACTTCTAAAAGGCGAACTTTCTAACTTCAAAAACGCCTCGCTTCCTATCTTTGCGGCGATTGGCGGAATGATAGTTCCTGCGGTTATTTTCACTATTTTTAATCATGGTACGGAATACAGCAACGGCTGGGCTATTCCTATGGCTACGGATATCGCCTTTTCATTGGCTATTGTTTCTATGTTAGGAAAAAGCGTCCCTTCTGCGATAAAAGTATTTTTGGCTGCTTTGGCGATTGTGGATGACTTAGGAGCGATTGTAGTGATTGCGATTTTCTACACGGACGAAATTCATTGGAATTATCTCGTTTACAGTGGTTTAGTCATCGTTTTACTTGCTGCATTAAATTATTTTAAAGTTAAAAAACATATTTTTTATCTAATTCCAGGGGCGTTTTTATGGTATTTCATGCACCATTCTGGTATTCACGCTACCATTGCGGGAGTTATTTTAGCATTTACTATTCCTGCTAATTCAGAAAATGAATCAGAGCCTTCTCCATTAGAAAAGTTAGAACATTCTTTACATATCCCTGTGATCTTTGCTATCATGCCGATTTTCGCACTTGCAAATACCAATATCACTTTCAAAGC
>CAUQMH010000148.1:0-2595 GCA_963519075.1 uncultured Flavobacteriaceae bacterium | reverse complement strand
TAATAATGGAGTTTATAAACTTACTTTTCATATTGTCCCTTATTTTGAACGATTGAAACAAAAAACTTTTTACCCTTTTATAGAAGTAGTTTTTGAGATAAAGGATACTCAGCATTACCATATCCCGATTACATTGTCTCCGTATGGCTATTCCACTTACAGAGGAAACTAATAATTACAAAAATGATTTACCTAAGTTTTGATATAGAAGAATTTGATATGCCGAAGGAATATGGCTATGATATTGATTTCCAAAGGCAAATAGCGATTTCTCGGCAAGGATTGATTTCTATTTTGGATGTTTTGAAAAAGCATAATGCAAAGGCAACTTTTTTCTCAACGGTTGTTTTTGCTCAGCAAGTTCCAGACCTTATAGAAAGGCTCATTTCAGAGGGACACGAGCTGGCTTCTCATACATATTATCATTCTGATTTTGAGAACGAACATCTGAAAATGTCCAAAGAAGCGCTTGAAAATCAGTTTAATGTAGAAATAAAAGGCCTGCGAATGCCCAGAATGCGCGAAGTGGATTCTGAGGAAGTGAAAAAAGCTGGTTTTGAGTACAATTCTTCTGTAAATCCCACTCTTTTACCTGGGAGATACAATAAACTGCATGTTTCCAAACAATTTTTCAATGAAAACGGCTTGTGGCAGATACCAACGGCTGTGAGCTGGTTTAGAATTCCACTTTTTTGGCTCTCATTTCATAATTTTCCGTTATGGATTTATAAATTTTTATTAGCAAAGTGCGTAAAATCAACGAGATACGCAGCCTTGTATTTTCATCCGTGGGAATTTACCGATTTGCGCCAAAAGGAATTTAATTTTCCAGCTTATGTGATGCGAAATTCAGGCGAAAAAATGATACAGCGCTTTGATGAACTGCTGAAATTTATCAACGAAAAAGGTTGGAAAACAGGTCTTTATAGAGATTTAATACAAAACGAAAGCAAAAAATAATGAAAATAGCATTTGATGCCAAAAGGTTTTTTCACAATACTTCTGGGCTTGGGAATTATTCTCGTGATTTGGTAAGGATTTTAGCAGAATATTCGCCAAAAGATGAGTTTGTCCTTTTAGCCGAAAAACAAAGCCAAAGAGGGAAGGATATTTTATCCCTTCCTAATGTTTCCTACGCTTCTGTATCAAAGGGAATGCTCGCAAGACAGCTTAAAATGGGCGTAGATGCGCAGAATTTGGGAGCGAATATTTTCCATGGACTTTCGGGAGAATTGCCTCTAAAATGGAATGAAAAACCGATAAAAAAAATCGTGACAATACACGATTTGATTTTTGTGCGCTATCCAGAATTGTATTCATTTTTTGACAGGAAAATCCATTTTTGGAAGTTCAAAAAAGCGGCACAAATGGCAGATTTGGTCATAGCAATATCAGAGCAGACCAAAAGAGACATTATAGAGTTTCTGAAAATTCCAGAAGAAAAAATCAGGGTGGTTTATCAGGGCTGTCATCAGGCTTTTAAGGAAAAATATTCCGATGAACAGCTGGAAGAAATAAAACAAAAATTCGGTCTTCCAGAGAGATTTCTGCTAAATGTGGGAACTATAGAGGAGAGGAAAAATCTGCTTTCGGTGGTGAAGGCTCTGCAAGGGACTGATATTCCACTGGTTGTGGTAGGAAAGAAGACAAAATATTTCCAAAAAATAGAGCAGAAACTAGCAGGAAATAAAGTAAAAGCCTTGTTTTTGGAGAATGTTTCTATGCAGGAACTGGCGGGAATTTATCGTTTGGCGGAGATTTTTATTTATCCAAGTTTATTTGAGGGCTTTGGTATTCCTGTGATAGAGGCTTTGTTTTCGGAAACGCCTGTCATTACGAGTAATACGAGCTGTCTTCCAGAGGCAGGAGGAGAGCATTCTTTGTATGTTAATCCGCTGGATGTGGAGGGTATTCGGTTTAAAATCAAACAGTTATGGGATAATCCTGAAGAATGCAGATTCCGAGCAGAAAAAGGACTTGATTTTGCCCAAAAATTCACTGATGAGCATATTTTTAAGGACTTGATGAAAGTTTACAACGAGCTGGGAAGTTAGGTTTTGGAGTGAAAATTCTTTATGAATAGGAAAATAAGGTTTAACCCATAAATTGGAAACAAAACTATTGGAAACCCCAAAAAATGTAATGAATAATGTTAGAAAAAGATATTATTTCGTATAAAAAATGCGAAAATGAAGATGAAAAGATGGATTTTTTGTCTGATTATGATAATAATCCAAGTGATGAATTCATTAAATTCCTATTGAATGAATTTGATAATGAGGAAGATGAATTTCTTCAAGTAGAAATAATTAAATTTATAGCAACGCATAGACAGAAATCTAATGAAATAAAAGAGTTTTTTCTTAATAAAATGTTGCTAAGCAATGAGCTAGATGAAATGGTATTGTCTCACATAGCGCAAAACCTTATATTTTTTGAACTAAATTCAAGTGAATTTGAAAAAATCTATGAAAAAATTCTACTTGAAGAGCAAGAAGATGATAAGCAAGATGACTTTATTTCTGCTTTGTTACGACTTCTTTATATTAAACGAGATAAGGGCGCAGATGTTTATTTGGATACCTTGAAAAAGCA
>CAUQMH010000147.1:0-2620 GCA_963519075.1 uncultured Flavobacteriaceae bacterium | reverse complement strand
ATTTGATATAGATTGTATAATTCTCACCTTTTTTGTACACTTTGTCAAGATTAATTCTCAGTAAATCATCTGAATAAGTATATTTAAGAGGTTTTTTAGTTCCTTGATTTAGAGCCACTTCATGGATAACCATCGCTTTTGCATTAAGCACCAAAGAATCTGATGCATAAAAATGAGGCGATGCAGTAAGCCACTCTTCACCGTGCATTTGCTCTTTTTCAAAGTCAAATTTCACCTTTAGTTTGGTGTGTTTCAGTTCTGTAGTCTTGTTGTGAGTAGCTCTATATGGAGCATTTCTACCAGAAGTTTCGGTCTGTGCAAGGGCAAAATTACTTCCTAAAACTGCTCCAAGCATCATCGCTGAAAATAAAATCTTTTTCATTGTTAATAAATTTTAATTCTTTTTTATTTAATTAATAATCATTAGATTAGTCGTAATATTCTATTACTCTTTTAGTTATGATAAATGGTTTATTTTGTTTTAGAGAGATTCTCTCTATCCAATTATTCTTTTCGTCATATTTGTATCGATATTGGAAAGATGTTTTGTAATATTTTTTCTTCACAATATCGTTGTATTTGTTGTACTTATATCGGATTTGGTCTATTTTTTTCCCTTCCTTATTATAGACTATATCCTTGATTCTGTTTCCTTTGCTATCGTACTTAAAGACAAATCTCCTGTACAAAGGCTCTTCTACAATATCATCAAGGATTTGCTCTATGATATTGCCCTTGTCATCGTATTTGTAATATGATTTAGCCACTATATCAGGATTTTGACTAAGGTAAATAGTCTCAACAATATTCCCTTTATCATCGTAATTATCAATAAATCCTCTTGGTTCTTCATACAAAATTCTCCCTCTAAGGATTTTATTTTGGGGTAATGGTCTCTTTTCTATTATCTTGTCGTTCTCATCATGATATATTATCATCTCGTTTTCACCTTCTAAAGTATAAGTTATTCTTTTCCTTTCGAGATTGGATATTTCTTGCTTTACACCTCCCATATCCTCAGTTGGAAGATAGTACATCGTCTCTTTGATAGATTTTACTTTTTTCTTTAGATTACTGCTATCCCAGCCTATTTCCATTTGTCCAAAAGCATATCCAGCAGTCAGTAGCAAGGCTGATATTAGTATTTTGTTCATTGTTTATGTGTTCTATTTTAGTTTAATTGTTTCTATTTTAAATCGCCACAGGAGCTTTTATCCCTGGGTGTGGGTCATAGTTTTCTAGTGTAAAATCATTAAAATCAAAATCAAAAATATTTTTGATTTCTGGATTTAGTTTCATCGTCGGCAAAGATTTTGGTTCTCGGGAAAGCTGTTTTTCCACCTGCTCAAAATGATTATTATAAATATGCACATCACCAAAAGTATGCACATACTCACCAACTTCCAAATCACAAACTTGAGCTACCATCATCAGTAGAAGGGCATAACTGGCAATGTTAAACGGCACGCCTAGAAACACATCTGCACTCCTCTGATAGAGCTGCAAAGACAGTTTCCCATCTGCTACATAAAACTGAAACATCGCATGACAAGGAGCCAGCGCCATTTTTGGCAGCTCTGCTACATTCCATGCAGATACGATGAGCCTGCGGCTGTCAGGATTTTTCTTGATTTGGTCTATCACTTCGCTGATTTGGTCTATCACCTTCCCATCTGCTCCATGCCAACTTCTCCACTGGGCGCCATACACAGGCCCAAGATTTCCCTCTGCATCTGCCCATTCATCCCAAATCGTGACACCATTTTCCTGAAGATACTTCACATTCGTATCTCCTTTTAAAAACCAAAGAAGTTCGTAGATAATGGATTTAAGGTGAACTTTCTTAGTCGTTACCAGCGGAAATCCTTTACTCAAATCATATCTCAGCTGATACCCGAATACACTCCGTGTTCCCGTCCCTGTCCTATCCGTTTTATCTGTTCCGTTTTCTTTTATATATCGTAATAAATCTAAATAATTTCGCATTTACCTTCATTTCTTTTTCATTCATCTTTTTTCTCACAATCTACAAATATAACTAAAATTCATAAAAAGACAATGATTTTTTTAAATTTGCAAAATGGCAAAACGAAAGAGAAAAAAATCTAAATCTAAGATTAAAAAAAATAAAAATCGCTCATACTTATTCATTTCCCTTGGGCTGTTTTTCTTATTGGCTGTTGGACTTGTTGCATTACTGAAAAAAAATCAGATAATGTACTATTACACAATGTATTTCGGTGAAAAACAAGCACCAAAACTCACCAACTCGCCTTTTGAAACGCAGAGAATCAATAAAATTATAAAAAACTATTCAGACAAAACATTTGGACTTGACATATCGCATTACCAAGAGCGGGAGCACATCAACTGGGAAAAACTGACTATCTCAAATGGCGCTATTCCCTTAGAATTCATCGTATTACGAGCCACTATGGGAAGCGATGGAAAGGACAAGCACTTTACCCATTATTGGGAAAAAGCTAAAAACCATGGACTTACCCGCGGCGCCTATCATTTCTATCGTCCAGATGAAGACCCTGTCACTCAGGCAGATTCATATATCAGGAGCGTAAATCTCTCTTCTGGCGATATGAGACCTGTTTTAGATGTAGAAAAA
>CAUQMH010000146.1:0-2715 GCA_963519075.1 uncultured Flavobacteriaceae bacterium | reverse complement strand
CCCGATTCTTCTTTCAAAAATTCCTTAATTCTCCCATTATTATCCGTGTATTTTTCGTCTATCACTACCCAATTTTGATTTTTATCTTGTTTGGACAGGCTTATTTTAACATTTGGCGCTGGTTTTCCTTGTGAAATATCCAAAATATGACTTGACAATTGATATTTTTCTTGCGCCTGAATAAATGAGCTGAAAAATACTAGCAATATTAAAATTATGTTTCTCATTTTTATGTATTTTTATTTATAAATTTTCTTCTTGAATGATATAACTTGGTCTTTCTTTGGTTTGTTTAAAGATTTTTCCGATATAAATTCCTATAATTCCTAAGATAATGAGTTGCAAACCTCCAAAAAACACGATGGTCATTATCAAAGATGCCCAGCCGGATATCTCAGAGCCATTGATAAAAGCAAAAATCACATAAGGAATGTACAAAACAGATAAACATGAAAAGAAAAAGCCCAAAAGCACTGCAAAATACAAGGGTTTCACACTAAAAGCCGTCACTCCTGCCAAAGCCAAATGAAGCATTTTTTTCATCGTATATTTGGTCTGTCCCGCAAAACGAGCTTGTGCTGTGTAAGGCAAATATACTTGCTGAAAGCCCACCCAAGGGACTATTCCACGCAGGAAAGGTTCATTTTCGTTCATAGAACGGATAACCTTTACCACCGCGTGGTCTAACAAACGAAAATCTGCCGAACCTTCTTTTATTTCAATATCGGAAAGTAAATTTAGAATTTTATAAAACTGCTGTGATGTTTGCTGTTTTTTCTTCGAAATTTCAGCAGGATAAGTCCGCAGTGTGGCTACCACTTGATTGCCTTCTTCCCATTTCTGGATAAGTTCTGGAAGGAGAGCAGGCGGATGCTGTAAATCACAATCCATCGATATAACCGCATCGCCAAAAGCGTGGTCAAGCCCTGCTTTTACAGCCAGCTGATGCCCAAAATTCCGCGAAAATGAAATATATTTTACATTTTCATCCTCGCTGCTTAGTTTTTTTAGAATTTGAAGGGAATTGTCTGAACTACCATCATTTACATAAATCAAAGAATATGAATATTCTGGCAATTTTTCAGAAAAAACGCCCTTAATGGCCTCATACAGCGGAATAATATTTTCGCTTTCGTTATAACACGGAACTACGATATCTATTTTCTTCATTTTCTTCAAAATTTAAAAAACACATTTCCCAAATGATACTCAGCCAAATAAGTGCTGGTGGAACAGCCCGTAAAGAATACCTAATAATATAAGGTTCTTTCAGCGGTTTGAATATATCTGTCGGGGAAAGTGATGCTAAAATAGCCAAAGATAATAAAATTATTTTCAGGGTTTTATTTTTATTCGGAGTAGAAACAAACCAAATTCCTATTCCTACATAAGCGATGATATAGGTGCTATTTTCTGTCCCTGTGCTGAACAAACAGAGAAATATGCTCACCGAAGCCAATAGTAAAAGCCTGAACCTTAGGTTTTTATACTGATTTATTCGCAAATAAGGCAGTCCAAATAAAACTAATCCAATAACGATTACCACCAAATTATTATTATAAATTCCCGTTCGCTGCAAAAATCCTAAAAGGGAAAGATTTTGTAAATTATAATGCGAAGTGTCTAAATTTGAGCCATTTTTCTCCGAAAGAGAAATATACCATTCGTAATATTGAGAAACCACATAATCCGCTGAGGAATAAAGCATTGGCAAACAAAATAACAGCCCTAGCCACAGCAGTCCAGACCACACAAAACGCCATTTGTCTTTGGCAAAAAAGAAAAATGCCAGACCTACAATTCCGTAAAGTTTCGTTAAAAGCCCGATAACGATAAACAGCGTAGCCCAGTGGCTTTTACCTTTTTCAATGAAAACAAATGCTCCCAAAAGCAGCGCTATAATGCTGATATTGAATTGCTGCATCGCTGCTGCAGTATATAAATCGTGAGCGGAAATGAATAAAACGCCTATAACTGCCCATTTCGGAAGAGGAAGCTGACGAATAGCCCAATACAAAAATGCTGAATTAGCCAAAATCCATAGCGAACAGCCAAGCCAATTAGGCAAAACAGCAAAAGGCGCTATAATCCCGCTGAAAAATATTCCATAATGATTCATATCAAAATATTCCTCTGGATATGGAACATAAAGCGGAAGCTGCTGTATCGTATGCCAGAACCCCCCTTTGAATATCAGGTAATTATTATGCTTTTCTGGTCGGAAAGCTGTCTGTAAAATAGCCACCAATGACAACCCAAACCACAAAACACCAATAAAACGATAATTCTGAAAGAGCTTTTTTATCATTAAATTCATAAAATTTAGCTAAACGGAGCGAAGATACAAATAAACGAGGATAAAGACAGTTATTTTTTACCTTTCATTTATGATTATTCTGTTATTTCATTCTATAATAAACAAAACTCATAGGAAAAATCAGTATTCCTAATATTTTGATAATTATATTTTTGGGAGAAGAGATAACCTCTGATATTGAACTTCTATTTTTTAATGATTAATACTGATAACCAATAAGATTCCTAAGAAGAGTTTTGGGATGGCTATAAATTTTATCTGCATAAACATTGATAAAGGTGAGATAACTTTGCGATAGCCCAAAAGCATTTTTTACATCATAGAAACTATTCGCCAAAGAATGCTCATCTTCCAAATCTCTGTGATAGACTCTCACGGCTTTATTGATAAACCTATGC
>CAUQMH010000145.1:0-2779 GCA_963519075.1 uncultured Flavobacteriaceae bacterium | reverse complement strand
AACCTCGTATATATTACATTCTTTATGGGGCTCATGCGAGTCTTGACCATACGGCTCAGGCTTATAAATACGCTATAGATGCTGTAAAATCAGCTAAAAAAGCCAAAAACTACAACCTACTGTCCAATGCCTATTCGGCTATGTCTACATCTATGGGGCTTCTGTATAAAGAAAATCCGAAGCCAGAGTATATGGATAGTATATTGATTTATCTCAAAAAATCAGCAGAGGTCTATCATAAGCATCCTAATTTTGTGAGTCCAGAGACTTATGCCATTACCAATATCAACATTGCAGACTACTACTATCAGACCAAAGGAAGCGCGGACAGCATAAGGAAATACACAGAAATTGCCAAGCAGACTTCCCTGAACCGAGATGCGAGTTCATCAGTCAAAGCCAATGCAGACGGGCTTTTGGCGCAGTTAGCGATTCGTCAGGGGGATTTTAATAAAGCTGAAAAACTACTCGTGGATGCCTATTCTGATATAGAGAGTCAGTCTTCGCCAGATTATCGTACTTTGGCTTCTATCTCAGAAGCTCTTTCCCAGCTGTATCAAAATAATAATAATTTTGAAAAGGCACTATTTTTCAAAAAACAAAAAGAACAATACAACGATAAAATATACGACCAAAACCAGCAGGAACAAACCCATAAGCTGGAAGCTCAATACGAAAACAAGCGTATAAAATCCGAAATAGAAGTAGTAAAAGAGAGAGAAAAAAACAGGAGAATCCAAAATTATCTCTACATCAGTCTGGCTATTATGGCTGTGTTTTTGCTGATTTTGGTGCGTAGAAACTATACTAATAGAATGAAACTGCAGGCGGAAAAAGAACTTCGTCTCCAAAAAGAAAAGCAGGAAGCTCAGGCTCAGACTTTGCACAAAGAGAAACAGCGCCGTCTGCTCTCTATCCAAAAAATAAGAGTGGAAAGAGAGTCTAAACTCCGTATTCTACTGGAACAAGAAGAGCAAGCCCGCCTAAAAGAACAACAGGAGCTACTTCGGTTAAAAAATGACCAAATGCACAAGGAAGCCTTAGCAAATGCCCTCCAAATAGAGCGGAAAAATCAGCTTTTGGATGAAATCAGAGAGAGCATAAAAGCCAAGGAAACAGATGTAAATATAGACACGATACTAAAACAAGAGAAACGAATGGAGGAGGCGCTGGATCAGTCTGTGAAGGAGTTTCAGGAAATCCACCCAGAGTTTTTCAATAAACTGAACGCCTTGTCGGATAACAAGCTTACGCCTCTTGACCTTAGATATTGTGCGTATATTCATTTGAAATTGTCTACCAAAGAACTCGCAACCATCTTTAATGTAGAGCCAAAAAGTATCCGAATGACCAAATACAGAATCAAACAAAAACTGAATTTGGACAAGGAACAAGATTTGGAAGATTTTTTACAAAATATTGTTTAAGTATTGAAAATCAAAGTTTTAAAAAGTAAGTAGACACTTTGTAGACGCTCTTTTTTTGGCAGGAGTATCATAATGTCATAATTTTACACAACAAAAATAAAGTTATGGCAGATACAAATTCAAAACTTCCGTTTTTAGAGATTATAGAATGGGTGGAACCAGACCCAAATTTACTAATGTGGAAAGTTCCAGACCAAGATAAAGAAATAAAAAACGGAGCAAAACTCATCGTGCGCGAGAGCCAGACAGCACTTTTCCTAAACGAAGGTGTGGCAGCGGATGTTTTCCCAGCGGGAACGCATGAATTATCCACTAAAAACATTCCGATACTTTCCAAGCTTAAAGGCTGGAAGTATGGCTTTGAGAGTCCATTCAAAGCTGATGTATATTATTTCTCTACCAAGCAGTTTGTAAACCTGAAATGGGGAACACCAGCACCTGTTCTTATGAGAGATCCGCAGTTTGGGCAGGTTCGTGTAAGGGCTTTTGGTTCGTATAATGTGCGCATCACGGATGTAGCGAAGTTTTTCAAAGAATATGCGGGTACTTATCCGATGCTTACGGTCTTTGAGCTTGAAAACCAGTTGAGGGATTTCATCGCGCCGAAGTTCGGTGAGGTGCTTTCTAATGCGGGGCTTTCGGTTCTTGATTTGGCTGGAAATATGACTGCTTTGAGCGAAAAAATCCGTCCACTTATAGAGCCTTATTTTGCTGATTTTGGGGTGGAAGTTACCCAGTTTATGGTGAGTTCTGCGACTCTCCCAGAGGAGGTTACGGAGTTCTACGACAAGGTGACTAATATGAATATGATAGGCGATATGGAGCGTTTCCAGAAATTTAATACAGCGATCGCGATAGGGAATGACCGCAGTAATATAAGTTCAGGAATACAGGAAGGCATGGCGATGGGGGCTATGATAAGCGCGATGCAGCAGCAGACACAGCAAAACCAGCCACAAAATTCGGTTCAAGATGATGCCACGGCCAAACTTCAAAAACTAAAAACGCTTTTTGAGAATGGGCTTATAGATGAAACCGAATATAAAGAAAAGAAAGCAGAAATATTATCAAATATTTGATAATCAGGTATTAAAATAATAAACCAATGGAGAACGAAAATAAATCTTCTGGAAAAGCAATGTCTTTTCTGGAACGAATGAAACAAAGGTCTCAGGCTCAGAAAAAATACGGAGATGATTTTTTCCAGCCTAAAGAAATTGCTGAAATTGATACACAGGACTGCCCAAACTGTGGCGCAGGACGAGCCAAACGAGATGGTGTAACTCACTGTGCCTTTTGTGGTTATGATTTTATACAAACGACTTTGGATGATGGTATCTACATCACAAAAG
>CAUQMH010000144.1:0-2788 GCA_963519075.1 uncultured Flavobacteriaceae bacterium | reverse complement strand
CTCACCCGACCACCGACAGACCAACTCCACAAGGGAGCTACACCATTTCGCCAAGGCTTAACATAAAAGCAGGAACACGAGGTCCTTTGTCAGGAAGCACAAGGACGCAGTACAACTATCTTTCAGGAGAAGGAATCATAGAGTATGATATGTCTAAAAACAACACCGGAAGCCTCTTAGGAAGGGTATATTCTAAACCTTCTAATGTGGGGCTGGTTCTGGGAAGTTCCGCGGGAGCCAACCAGACATATGGTGGTGGTATAGTGCTTTCGTATGGATTTAATAGGTTTTTACCAAAGAAAAAGTCTAAAAAAGAAACTCAAGAAACTAAGAAAGACAGCATCAAACAAGATACTATGAAGTCAAATTAAAATTTTTATTGAAAAATCCTTTTATAATTGAATAAAAACAAGTATTTTTGTCCAACGATTGAAAATTTGTATTAAACATTGATAAAAAGGATAAGATATGCATAATTCACAACTTGATGAAATTGATAAAAAAATTTTAGATTACTTAGTAGAAAATACGAGGATGCCTTTTACAGAAATTGCCCAGAAAATGGGAGTTTCCGCAGGAACTATCCATGTGAGAGTGAAAAAAATGGAGGATGTAGGAATCATCCGTGGTTCTTCTCTAGTGATAGATTACACGAAATTGGATTACAGATTTATCACATATGTTGGTATTTTCTTGAGTAAATCAAATAAGACAATGGATGTCCTAAAAGAGTTAGAAAAAATCCCAAATGTGACAGAATTAAGCGTTATCGCAGGGAAGTACAATATCTTCTGTAAAATCAGAGCAAAAGACACTGATGATGCCAAGAGAATAATCTACGGAATCAATGATATAGATGATGTAATGCGTACAGAAAGTATGATTTCTATCGAGGAATATTTCAGTGATAAAAATAGATTGATAAAAGCAGTAGAAATATAAATTTAGAGAAGTTTTTTACTTCTCTTTTTTTATTTAAAAATGAAAAGAATAATATTTTTAATCGTAGCCTTTTTTTGCTGCTGTTCTGCATCAGCACAAGATTTACCGAATGAATTTTATGCAAAAGTCGTAGGGATTTCGGATGGCGATACCTTTAAGGTTTTATATCAAGAAAATCAAGAGATTAAAGTTCGGCTCAATCACATAGACGCACCAGAAAAAGGACAGCCTTTTGGGAAAAGTGCG
Organism: uncultured Flavobacteriaceae bacterium; assembly: GCA_963519075.1. Lineage (GTDB taxonomy): Bacteria > Bacteroidota > Bacteroidia > Flavobacteriales > Weeksellaceae > JABCPE02. Next base: position 1,600 of record CAUQMH010000144.1, on the reverse strand, counting down.
AAGAAATACGCATCGGATTTATGTTTCGGAAAAGAAGTGAAAATCGTCAGACAAAAGAAGAAGGACAGATATCAGAGAATCATCGCAGAAGTATTCGTTGGGCATACAAATGTCAATAAAGAAATGGTAAGAGCAGGATATGCGTGGCATTTTAAGAAATATTCTTCTGATAAGGAATATGACAAGATAGAGACCGAAGCGAGGGAAAATAAGCGAGGTCTTTGGCAGGATAAAAACCCTGTAGCTCCGTGGGCGTGGCGTGATATCAAAAAACAAAAAAGAGCACTTGAAAAAAGTACTCCTTTTTGATTGTATATAAAAAGATTATTAGTTTTCGCTTAATCCGTCTACTTGGTAGTTTATACGCTCGATTTTAGCATCTTTAAGAGAGTAGTAAGCACCAACGATTTTGATTTCTCCTTTGTCCTCTTTTTCTTTGATATATGGACTTCTCTTACGGATTTCTTCGATTGTATTTTTCACATTGTTTACAGCTACATCATGCACATATTGCTTGTTTTTAGTAGATTTTTCACCTGTGAAAGTTTTATTTGTCATAGCGACAGCTGGTTTTATTTTAGATAGCATTTCAGTGATGTTACCCAATTTCACATCATCGATTGTACTTTTTACAGCACCACAGCTTTCGTGTCCTAGCACCATAATCACTTTAGAACCAGATTTTACAGCATATTCCATACTTCCTAATTGGTCTACATCTACGAAGTTACCAGCTACTCTTCCTACGAATAGGTCACCGATACCTTGGTCTAAAACATCCTCTACAGGAACTCTACTATCTATACAGCTTAGAACATATGCTTTTGGATATTGTCCATCAACAGCTTGTAATACTGCAGTAGAGTGGTCTCTGGCTGTGATTGTTCCTGTTCTAAAACGCTCATTACCAGCAGCCAATTGCTGAAGAACCATATCTGGAGTTAGTTTTTTCTGTTCTTCTTCAGACAAAACATGGTATTCTGTGATTTCAATATCATCTACCTCTCTTGTTTTCTCATACTCAGATTTGTGTTTTCTTTCTTTCTTGTGGTCAGCGTGTCCTTCTTTTTTGTCTTCTTTCTTACAAGAAGTCACACTCAAAATTACTCCCAATACAAGAGCTGATTTTAAAATTACTTTTTTCATAAAATAAAATTATTTAATATTTGTTCGATGACAAAAATATGTTTTTTCTTTTAAACCCGCTTGTTATTTTAATTAAAATAATAAAATTTTAACCCAAAATTAACAATTATGATAAGTTTTTAACAAAACAAATAAAATATGAATTTATAAAAAAGATAAAGATTTTTGAAATAAATAATAATTATATTTGCCGAGTTTAAAAATTTAAAAATGAGAAAAATAGCATTCACATCTCTTGCCTTAGCATCATCTATGGTTTTCGCTCAAGAAAATCAGTCAGCTAAGGATTCTCTTGTAATTTCTAATAAGAAAGAATTAGATTCTCTAAAGCTGGAAATCCAGTCTTTAAAGGAAATGATGGCTGCCAACTCGGCAGATAAAAAGGAAGAAAAAAAATCTTCCAAATGGTATGACAAAATCTCCTTCGGTGGATATATCCAAGTGAGATATAATG
>CAUQMH010000143.1:0-2815 GCA_963519075.1 uncultured Flavobacteriaceae bacterium | reverse complement strand
CTTTTTGCAGAAAAATATGCTGAAAAAATAATGCTGAATTAGTCTCGGCAAGGGAAAAATCCTTAAATTTGGGGCTTTATATTTCGTTTTTAAAATCAAAAAATGGGAAAGAAAAACATATTTACGGATGCCTTTGGCAACTGGTATATTTTGAAAAGATTGGTGGTGTTTATCTTTGGGCTGGTTTCTTACCGAAGGTTCAATGGTTTTAATAAACTGAAAATCACAGGAACAGAGCATTTGGTGGATTTACCAAAGACCAATGTGCTTTTCGTTTCCAATCACCAGACTTATTTTGCGGATGTGGCAGCGATGTATCATGTCTTTTGTGCGGTAAATAACGGCTTTATCAATACGATTGCTAATCCTATTTACATTCTCAATCCCAAAGTAGATTTCTACTATGTGGCGGCGGAAGAAACCATGAATAAAGGGCTTCTTACGAGAATCTTTAAGCTGGTAGGAGCTGTTACCGTGAAAAGAACTTGGCGTGCCAACGGGCAGAATGTCAATAGAAAAGTAGATATGTCCGAAGTAGAAAACATCCTAAAAGCGCTGGACAACGGCTGGGTGGTGTCTTTCCCGCAGGGAACTACGGCGGCTTTTGCTCCTGGGAGAAAAGGAACAGCGAAACTAGTCCTTCAGCAGAGAGCGATAGTAATTCCAGTGAAAATCAATGGTTTCCGTAGGGCTTTTGACAAAAAAGGATTAAGACTGAAAGTAACAGGCGTACAACCGACAATGGAGTTTAAAAAAACGCTTGACATAGATTACGACAACGAAAGCGCAGAACAGATTTTGGATAAAATCATGAATGCTATAGAGCAGACACCAAAACACAATGTCCTCCATGAATACGACCAAGAGCTGGAACGAAAAAAACAAGAGGAGGCAGAAAAACAAGAAGAAAAATCACAAGCATAAAAGAAAAATATGAAAGTTCATTTTATCGCCATAGGAGGGAGTGCTATGCACAATCTTGCTATTGCACTGAAAAATAAAGGTTTTGAGGTTACGGGCTCTGATGATGCCATTTTTGAACCTTCCAAAACACGACTGGAACAAAAGGGCATTCTTCCAAAGGAATTTGGCTGGTTTCCAGAGAAAATCACAGCAGATATAGATGCTGTAATTTTGGGAATGCACGCCCATGCGGACAATCCAGAACTGGCAAGAGCCAAAGAATTGGGATTAAAAATCTATTCATATCCAGAGTTTCTCTATCAGCAGAGCAAGGAAAAAACCAGAGTGGTCATTGCTGGTTCACATGGGAAAACTACCATCACATCGATGATTCTGTATGTGCTGAATTTTCACAACAAGGAAATAGACTACATGGTGGGCGCCCAGCTGGAAGGGTTTGACTGCATGGTGAAAATCACCGAGGATACAGACTTTATGATTTTGGAAGGCGATGAGTATCTTTCTTCCGCTGATGACAGACAACCTAAATTCCTGCATTATCACCCAAATATAGCGCTAATCAGCGGCATTGCATGGGATCATATCAATGTTTTTAAGACTTTTGATGATTATTTAGAGCAGTTCAGAAAATTTACCGAAAGCATCACTTCTGGCGGAGTTTTGGTGTATAATGAGGAAGATGAAGAAGTGGTAAAAATCGTAGAAAACAGCCAGAAATATTTCCGAAAGCTTCCATATAAAACTCCTGAATACAGCATTCGCGAGGGAAAAGTTTATCTAAAAACAAGCATGGGCGAAATTCCGCTCTCTGTTTTTGGAAAACATAATTTGCTCAATATGGAAGGTGCAAAACTTATCTGCCAGCAGCTTGGCATTATGGAAGAGGAGTTTTATGAGGCGATAATGAGTTTCAAAGGTGCTTCCAAGCGATTGGAAAAAGTGGAAAGAAAAGATGGCGGGATTTGGTATAAAGATTTTGCACATGCGCCATCCAAGGTAAAAGCAACTGTGGCGGCTTTCAAGGAGCAGTTTAAGCAGGAAAAAACTTACGGATTTTTAGAGCTTCATACTTATAGTTCTCTGAATCCCATATTTTTAGAACAATACAAAGGAGCAATGGACGGGCTGGATACAGGAGTGATTTTCTATTCGGAAGAAGCCTTGAAAATCAAACGAATGGAGCCAATTTCGCCTGAAATGATTAAAGAAAAATTCGGTAATCCAGACCTGAAAGTCTTTACCAATGCCGAAAGTCTCCACGAATACTGGAATACACTAGACAAGACCCAAGGCGCTTACCTGATGATGAGTTCAGGGAATTTCGGAGGATTAGACTTAGTTAATTAGTTTTCAATGAAATAGGTCTTTTTAGGCTTATTCAAAATTTTATCAATAAAGACAATGGAGTATAACACAAACCGCGCAAAGTTACTCATGCCAGAATATGGCAGAAATATCCAGCAGATGGTAGAGTACTGTAAATCACTACCTTCCAAGGAAGAGCGAAACGAAGTGGCGAAAACCATAGTAGAATTTATGGGACAAAGAAATCCTCATCTCCGTGATGAGGAAAATTATAAACATAAGCTTTGGGATCACTTGTATATTTTGGCAGATTATGATTTGGATGTAGATGCGCCATATCCTTTTCCAACGAAGGAGGAACTTGCCCAGAAGCCCAATAGAATGGATTATCCATCTTTTGATAATGAATACAAGTTCTACGGAAAGAGCATTTTACAACTTATAGATAGGGCTATAGAGCTGGAAGAAGGCGAGGAGAAAGAGGCTCTGATACAGGTAATTGCCAACAATATGAAAAAATCCTATAATGTCTATAACAAAGAACATGTGCAGGACGAAGTGATTTTCAGGCATTTGAAGGAACTTT
>CAUQMH010000142.1:0-2824 GCA_963519075.1 uncultured Flavobacteriaceae bacterium | reverse complement strand
TTTTTTTCGGTAACCAATGATATAATAATTAACGAAAAAAATAATATCCGAAATGATATACAGCGGGCCCAGAGGCAGTTTTGATGCTAAATAAACAATATGAAAAAGTAAATTATTCAATGTATAAATTTTGGGACGAAGATACAAATTTTGTCAATTCCATTTTTTTATTACATTTGGAAAAATTTTAACAATGAAAAAGATATTCATAAAACTTGCTTTTTTAGGCGTTTTGGCGCCTTCATTATATTACGCTCAGACTTCTGAAATAAGCCCACAGCAGGAAAAACAGGCTCTTCCAAAACCATACAGAGAGGAAGACAATGCAGAAATAGAAATCCAAAAATTAGTAAAACTAGCCCAAAAAGAAGACAAAAACATCATCTTGCAGGCGGGTGGAAACTGGTGCATCTGGTGTTTGAGATTTGATAATTTTGTAAAAACGACTCCTGAACTAAAGAAAATAGTTGGTGAGAATTTTCTTTATTACCATCTGAATTTTTCTCCGAAGAATAAAAACGAAAAAGTTTTTGCAAAATACGGCAACCCTGGTGAGAAATTCGGGTATCCTGTTTTCATTATTTTAGATAAAAATGGGAAACAAATCCACACGCAGAGCAGTGAAGTTTTTGAAGAAGGAAAAGGCTACAGCCTAGAAAAAGTAAAAACTTTCTTCCAAGAATGGATTGCTAAAAACTAAAAAACTGCTCAGATTTGAGCAGTTTTTTTTATATTATTTCACTGGTAAGACCTCGTCCCAAAAGCTTCTGGTGCATAGGCATAAGCGTTTCCATATCGCCTGTTTTCACTGTGCATTTGCCTTTATAATGAACCAGCATCGTGCATTGCTCCGCCTGTTCCAGCGTGTGTTTACAAACTTCTATAAGAGATTCTATCACAAAATCAAAAGTATTGACATCATCATTATAGAGAACCAACTTATTTTCTGCATTCTCTTCCTCCAAGAGAAGAACATCTGTTTGTTTCTCTGTTTGTGAGCTTTCGCAGTATATGTTATATTTTTTCTGTCTCTTCATGTGTTTTTTCTATGTCCTGTGGTTCATATTTCAGCTCTACCATCTCTACACTTTTATTCTGCATTTTCAAGATTTTGAAAGCATAATTACACAGCTTAAATTCCTGATTTTCTTCTGGAATATCCGACAGCTGATACATAATATATCCCGCCAAAGTATTATATTCAGGATCTTCTGGCAGTGGCGCAGGGAGATATTCATTTATCTCATCCAAAGGTTGAGTCGCATGTATCCAGAATGTATTTTCAGCAATTTCATCCACTACTTTTTGTTCATCATCTTCCTCGTCTTGGATTTCTCCTACCAGCTCTTCCAAAATATCTTCTAATGTTACGATTCCTTCCGTTCCTCCAAATTCATCAATTACAATCGCAATATGCTGTTTTTTCTGCTGAAAAACATTCATCAAATCGGATATTTTCTTACTTCCCACCACGAAAAACGCCTCACGCAAGAATTTTCTTAAATCTACATCTTTGTTTTTGATGTATTCACGCATGATTTCTTTTGTGTAGAAAATCCCTATGATATTGTCTATGGAGTTCTCATACACAGGAATTCTGGAATATCCGCAGTCTATTATTTTACTTAAAATCACATCATTATCCTCGCTGATATCAATAGTAATGATATTCTGTCTCGGCACCATCACCTGCTTAGCGGTATGGTCAGTGAAATCAAAAGCATTTTTGATAATTTCATAATTTTCCTCCTCTATCTCTCCTCCTGCGGCACTTTGTTTTACCAACAGCTGAAGCTCCTCTGTGGAGTGTATCTCATGACCAGCCACAGGGTGAATATTGATAAGTCTTAGGAATGCGTTAGAAATCGCGTTCATCAACCAAATAAAAGGTTTGAATATGTTATAAAATAACAGCAAAGGCCATGCAACAAACAAAGTCGTCGCCTCTGATTTTCTAATTGCTATTGACTTCGGAACCAATTCTCCAAAGACTATGTGCATCATCGTTACAACAAGGAAACTTCCTGCCAAAGCCATCGTAGAAAGAGTCTCTGGTGCAATGTCAATATTCAGTTTAGAAAACGCCGCTTCTAAAATATGATGCATCGTGCTTTCTCCTATGAAACCGAGTGCTAGACTAGCTAGCGTGATTCCCAGCTGTGTAGCAGAGAGATAAGCATCTAAGTTTTTGATGATTTTTTCGGCTTGTTTTGCGGAGGCATTTCCTCCTTCTGCCTTGATTTGAATTTGAGAGTGGCGCACTTTAACTATCGAAAACTCTGCTGCCACAAAAAAGCCATTAAGTATTACAAAAAATAAAGCTAATAAAAGTTTTAATAAACTATCGGGGTCCATTTAATTTAAATTGTTAAACAAAAATAGTATGCAAATATAACTAATAAATATTTATCTGACCAAACTTCTTGATTTAGGTTAAGGTGTTTTGACAAAATATGCCTTATATTTGCTGTCTTAATCTTAATTTATGAAAGCAGAAGTAATTACAAAAATTGGTGCAGAGAAATATCTAATGAACATCTCTGCTGGTAAAAACAGCATTATCGGTGATGAACCCGCTGCTAAAGGCGGACAGGAAAAAGGATTTAATCCACTGGAGCTTTTGGCTTCGGCTCTTTCATCTTGCACCACAGCAACTATCAAAATGTTTGCAGACCGCAAAGAATGGGATGTAGAGGAAGTTTCTGTAAAAGTTCTTTTTGATAACGAAACCAAAGAAGGCGTTTCTCAATTCAAAAAAATCATAGAAATAAAAGGAAATCTTACCGAGGAGCAGCGCAACATCCTGCACAAAGCAGCCCACGCC
>CAUQMH010000141.1:0-2850 GCA_963519075.1 uncultured Flavobacteriaceae bacterium | reverse complement strand
GGGAAATAGAAGTGAAAGCCAATGCAAAAAATAGTTTAAACAATAATTTTTTCATGATAAATGCTGTTTGTATTCGTTGAGTATTATTTTAAACCATTCTGTGAAGTTTTCTGGTTTTTCTTTTATTTCTCTGTCCAAATCCTCTACGGAAATATAGCGAACTTCCGAAACTTCCTCTGAATTTAGGCTAAAATCACCTTCAAAAAATCCCGTAAAAACATAGTCCAGCTCATGCTCCCAAAGTCCCTGTCCTACATCAGCTTTATAGATAAAATGGAATTTTTCCTCTATATCAGCAGAAATCCCAAGTTCTTCCTGCATACGCCTCAGAGCGGCTTCTTTATAGGTTTCTCCCTCACGAGGATGGGAGCAGACTCCATTAGTCCATAGATTGGGCGAATGGTATTTAGAACCAGCCCTTCTTTGCAGGAGCATTTCTCCCTTTGCATTAAACAAAAAAACAGAAAAAGCACGATGCAGAACTCCCTTTTCGTGGGCTTCCTGCTTGTTCATTACGCCTAAAACTTCATCATTCGGAGTGATTAAAACTACTTTTTCTTCCATTTGTTCAATAAAGGACAAATTTAGCAATTTATTTTAGTCTTGAAATATTAAATATTTAAAATCAAATTTATATCTTTGTGGGATAACTATTATTAGAATTTATTAAAACTATTATTATGAAAGTATTAGCAAATGACGGCTTAGACCAGTCTGGAATTGATGGTTTGCAAAAAGCAGGTTTTGAGGTGATTACAACCAAAGTTCCACAGGAAGAATTGATAAACTATATCAATGAAAACCAAGTGAGAACGCTTCTGGTGCGTAGTGCAACCAAAGTAAGAAAGGATATTATAGATGCTTGTCCTTCTCTGAAAATCATCGGTAGAGGTGGTGTAGGAATGGATAATATAGATGTGGAATATGCACGAGAAAAAGGAATTAATGTAATTAATACACCTGCGGCTTCGTCAGCATCTGTGGCAGAATTGGTTTTTGCTCATTTGTTTTCAGGATGTAGATTTTTAACGGATTCTAACCGAAAAATGCCAGTAGAAGGTGATACTAAATTCGCAGAGCTTAAAAAAGCTTATACAAAAGGCGTAGAGCTGAGAGGAAAAACTATTGGTATCATTGGTTTTGGTAGAATTGGTCAGGAAGTAGCTAAAATGGCTTTAGGTTTGGGAATGAGAGTTTTAGCGGTGGATAATTTTGCTGAAAAAGTAAATTTAAAAGTAGAATTTTTCAATGGGCAGTCAGTAGATTTTGAAATCAAAACTCAGTCTAAAGAAGAAGTTCTAAAAGAAGCAGATTTCGTTACACTTCATGTTCCAGCTCAAAAAGAATTTGTTATTGGGCAAAAAGAATTTGATTTAATGAAAAATGGAGCTGCACTTGTGAACTGTGCGAGAGGTGGGGTAGTAGATGAAGAAGCGCTTCTAAAAGCTTTGGATAGCGGTAAATTGGCTTTTGCTGGATTAGATGTATTCATCAATGAGCCTACACCTGCTAAGAGTATTCTGTCTCACCCGAAAATTTCATTAACTCCTCATACAGGAGCTTCTACTAATGAGGCGCAGGATAGAATCGGTATTTCGCTAGCGGAACAGATTATATCAATTTTAAAATAAAATATAAGTGCAATACTATCAGGGTCTTATCATTTTTGATAAGACTTTTGTTGTTTATAAATGAATTTAATTTTGTAACTTTGCGGAATCAATTGACTTATGTCAATAGAATTAAGCAGTATGTCAAATCAAAAAATTCTATATGTCACTACGGAGATGTTTCCTTATCAAGAGGGAACAAATATGGCTTCGGAAGTGAATAAGATGGCTCTGAAAATGCATCAGGAAGGAAATGATGTGAGGGTTTTTATGCCAAGATTTGGGCTGATTAGCGAGAGGAAATATCAGTTGCATGAGGTGATCCGTCTTTCAGGAATGAATATTATTATAAATGATTTGGATCAGCCTTTGATAGTAAAAGTGGCATCTTTACCAGGGGAAAGGTTGCAGGTGTATTTTATAGATAATGATGAGTATTTTAAGAGAAAATCTTACTATGTAGATGAAGAGGGAAAACCTTTTGAAGATAATGATGAGAGAGCCATATTTTTTACAAGAGGAGTGATAGAAACTATCAAAAAGCTGAACTGGGTGCCAGATGTGATACACCTTAATGGGTGGATGTCTTCCTTTGTGGCGATATATTTGAAGAATTTCTATAAATCAGATACATATTTTCAAGATACTAAACTTGTTTTGTCGGTATACAATGAGAAAAATTTTAGTTTAGGAAAGGAAATAGAAGAGAAGCTGAAATTTGATGGAATAAGCGATCTGAAAGCTATTGAAAATCCTACAATACAAGATTTTGTTGTTGAAGGGATGGATTTAGTAGACTTGATTGTAAAAGGAGATAAAAAGCTCAATAAAACATTAGAAGAAGGCTTTAAAAATACAAAAACGCCTAAAATAGATGGAGTTAATGAAGAGGGAATATCAGAAATTTATAAATAAAGCTAAGAAACAGATGAATAAAATAAAGTCAATATTATCAGTTTTTCTTTTTGGAGGTTTGATGGTCAGTTGTAATTCTGATGCTGATGACTTGGGGAAAAATCTTTTTGATGGTAATTCAGTTACTGGAAATCAGGTTTCTTATGATTTGGTAGCCTACAATATAAATAATGGAGATGCTGTAAGAGCTGATTCTTATGCGTTGCAAAGAGCTACATTAGGTGCTTTCACTGAGGGTCAGTTTGGTATGCAGAAATCGGCATATGTTACTCAAGTGAGATTGTCTAAATATGCTCCTGATTTTGGAACTAATCCAGTGGTGGAT
>CAUQMH010000140.1:0-2945 GCA_963519075.1 uncultured Flavobacteriaceae bacterium | reverse complement strand
TTTCCACTGCCCATTCATCGATGTCAATGGCTAAAACATCCTCTGCGCCTTTCAATTTTGAGAAAATCGCTAAAATAGAAGTCCCGCAGCCGATATCCAGCACTTTTTTCCCACCGAAATCCATATTCAGCATCTGCTGAATCATCAGGTAAGTAGTGGCGTGATGCCCTGTACCGAAGGACATTTTGGGCTGAATGATGATTTCGTATGGCGTGTTTTGGCTTTCGTGAAATTCGGCGCGGATGAGCAATTTGTTTTCCACATTTATGGGCGAAAAATTCTTTTCCCATTCCTCATTCCAGTTGATATTCGGCATTTCCTGAATGGTGTAGGAAATCTTAACTTCATCATGGCTCAGCAGCCAAAGATTTTTTAGCTCATCTTCGCTGAAAGACTCTTCTGGAACATACGCCAGAATACCGTCATTCTCTTCCGTAAAGCTGTCAAAACCAATGTTTATCAGCTCCGCCATCAGGATTTCGTTCCACGGCTGGAGCGGTTCTATTTTTATATTAAGTTCAAGGTATTTTTGCATTTTTCTAAATTATAATCTTATTTGAGCCGAAACTTTTATGCTAAATTTAGGCGGATTGGTTTCAAAAACGGAGCTGGTGTTGTTCAAATGAGTAAGTCTATGCACAAAATCCACTCGTAAAAACCTAAAAATATTAGAAAAACCATAACCGACTTCTATGTAAGGCTTTCCGTTTAGGCTGTTTAACGCTCCATTTGCATTGAATCTTTCCTCCAAATCTCCTATCAGATAATTGAAAGTCAGGTGGTTTCTCCAATTTAATTTTTTAATTAAAGGTAATCTGTTGGTAATCAAACCTTCCAAATATTGAGTATATTGCAGGGAAACAAAACTATTACTTGTAAATTCAAAGAAACGCATCATGTTAAATGAATTTCTGTTGTAAAATACAAACTCATTTCCTAAATGGTTTTCCAAAAGAGGAAAAGGAACTCGGTCTGGGATAATTCCCGCTGTGAGGGAATAGTTCCCCTGTCCTAAAATTCCCATAGGGATTTTTTGCTGGACATTTAGATAAATTTTATTGTATTCAAAATTACTTCCCATAATTCCTTTAAAGGCATGTGTAAACCTAAAAGTAACCGTAGGAGTAAAATTGTTATTCATTATTACCTGCTTGTTTTTCTCGGACTGCAGGGCTTTTCTTCCCATTTTCCACTGAGTTTCAGAAATCATTTCAGTGGTTTTGAAATTGTTAAAAACATTCCCATGCTCGTCCGTGTAGTTGGTATAAGCTAAATCAAACAATGGGTCAAAGGTAGAATGTCTAAAGGTAAACCTCTGAGTAATAGAGTTTACAAAATCCCTCTGAAAATAAATTTCATAATTATTCTTCCAGAAAGGCTTTCTTATCAGCATATCACCATTTTTAGAAAATGCATCAAAAATCGCATTTTTCTTAAGTAAAAAGTTACCATACTGCAGCGCCACTTGGTCTAAATCATGCAGAGCCGAAACTCCCACCTGTGTCCATGGGTCTCGTGAAATAATGTAATCTATACCACCGCCGTATTTGAACTCTCTGTCCTTAAATCCATAAGACAAATATCCGCTGAAAATCCATTTTTTGCTGAATTTATGATTGGTTCTAAATCCTGCTCTCAGCCTGAAACCTTCCACATCGTTATATCCAGCTGTGTAGAGTATCGGCCCTAAATCCACTTTTCCCGCCTCATAATAGCCTCTCAGGATAATTTCCAAAACATCTATATAAGATTTCACCGAAGGGAGATTTTTGACTTCGTCTATCATTGCATAGACTTTTTGTTCTCTTTCCGTTATCGGTTCGTGTCTGTTCTTTTCCCAGTACTGCTCGTCTTTGTCGTTTGCATTTGGAAGAACGGTGATGGGTTTGCTGAATATTTTTTGGTCAAAATCTTGGTTGATTTTTATTTTTTTGCTCGAAACATGATATTTTAAAATCCCAGCCATTCCGTTTTTGCCCAGTTTCGCGGTTTCCAGCGTAACGAGGGACTTTACAGGCATGTGTATTTCAGAATCACCCACTTCTTCAAGCTCTTGGTCTACTACAATGTTATTGATAAAGTTCAGGTTAGCCGCAGAACCTATTTTCGCTGTAATTCTGAAAAGTGAATAGTTGCTGTGCGAAATCAGCAAAGTCCCTTCAAAAGCCAAATCAGAGGCTCTTTTAGGTTTAAAATTGATTTTATAATATCCATTTTCATTGACTTGAAAATCTCTGTCCACCAGCTCAAAATCATAGTTTGAAGTAAAATTATCATTTAGCGGTGAGATGAAGTTTTTGTCTAAAATATGAATATAATTATTATAGAAATTATATTTGATGAAAGTAGAACTCATCAGCTGAGAAAACATGGCATTGTCCTCTATTCCGACTCCGTCTACTTTAGTTTTTTTGATGATTTCGGCACGCTTTTCAGGGCTTTTTTGATAATAAAAATCCGAAATATTTTCTGAGATAAAAACAGGAAGCGCCACATCATTCCCAAGGCTGTCTTTGGAGGCTTCCATCACTTTTTTCAAATCCTTGTAGACCTTCGTATTCTGAAACTTATCCCCGAGGCTGCTGAATGCTATCTCCATACGGGACTGATTTTCAGAAAAGTATGATTTTAGGTTGTCAGGATTGTTGATGTGTTTTTTTGCAACCAGTTTTGCTAAAATCTCATGAGCTGGATTTTTATACTTTTTCTTCTTTTTTTTGGAGATGACCACGGCTTCTATTTTTTTAGAGCCATCTGTATTGTCTTCGTCTTCTTGTGCATAAGAGGATAGCCCTATAAATAGAGCTCCTGTAAGCAATAATTTTTTAGAATTCAGCATTTTAAAAAAATGATTAAGAGGCAAAAGTATTAAAAAAATATTTGAAAAGGCTAAAATCTATTTTTAGAATTAAAAATATTGATTAGATTTAACAAATTAAATCAAA
>CAUQMH010000139.1:0-2980 GCA_963519075.1 uncultured Flavobacteriaceae bacterium | reverse complement strand
ACTTTGGGTAATGATTTGATGAAAATTATTATAAAATCGGTAAAAAAATCGGATTTCTTTTCGTGTAACATGCTTTGAAACCACATTGGTCTCGCGCGAAATGAATTTGGTTTTCTTAAAAAATGGAATAAACGGAGAAACGAACGCCGAAATCTCGCCCCAGCCACAGAAAACAATGTCTGGTTTTCGCTGTCTTATTGTTTTCAAAATAGGCAACAAAGAAGAACGAATACTTTTGGTATTCGCTTCTATAATTTCTACATCTTCCTTCAAGAAATCCAGATACTCGCCCACCTTTTCAAATAAAAGAAGACTCGGCTGGAATTTTTCTCTTGGCAGATGATTACATATCGTGGTAATTATCCGTTCTGCCCCGCCCATTTTTAGGTTGGGCAGAATGAACATTACCGAAATTTTTTGACTCATAATCTACAACGCCGAGAAATCTGGCGATTGGTTGTTAAGTACATGATTCATAATAACTTTCCATGCTTCTTGTTTAAAGAAAAAGAACCAAGTTATTTTATCATCTATCATGTATCTCAGATATTTTTTCTCTGCCACATGCACTTTTTCTGGCGTATCTACGGCTTTATCCAAATTGTTTTCTATAAATTCATAGACCTCGCCTACCATTTCTTCGGCTCTGTCTATTCTATTGAGAATACCTTCTCTGAACAAAATGTTCAACTGGCTGTCCAAACTATGAACAAACTTTCTGCTGTATACTATTTCTAATCTCTCCACCATCCTTGTATTTTTTTAATTGACTGCTTTTTAGCATCTTCCAAAGAAAATGCTTCATCGAACTCTGCTAAAAACCCTTCACTTGCTCCCTCGAATTTTAAATAATCTTCACTCAGAACAATCTCCCCAAAGCCTCTACTTCCTGACTTTACCACAGTAGAACATACCGTAGGCTCAGCAAAAGGAACTCCGAAAATCTCATTCTTGAAATTGATAAGATTCTTTATCACCTGCTCATCATTAAGGTTGATAATCCACCTTAGCAGCTCCATTTTTTCTTCTAATATTTTTGAATCCATTTATAAATTTTTAAAAATTTCTAATTTAATTTGCTACATCACTGATGAATTTTATTCTAAGCATTCGGATTTCTTCATCAGTCAAATCATCCGAAAACTCGGCACAAAGGACTTTCATACTGTCGCTTTCAGACTCTTTCATGAAATCCATAAACTCCTCCACCAGATCTTCATCTATATTTTCCTCTATATAATAATCTATATTCAGCTTAGTTCCTTGATATACAATACTTTCCATTTCTGAAAGAAGTTCATCCATCGTCAAGTTTTTGGCTTGAGCAATATCCTCCAAATCCATCTTTTTATCGGTATTTTGGATGATGAAAACTTTGTGGTTAGACTTATTGACAAGCTGTTTCAGAACCATATCCTGCATACGCTCTATATTGTTCTCTTCCACATACTTAGCAATAAACTCCGCAAATTCCTTTCCGTATTTCTTAGCTTTCCCTTCTCCTACTCCATAGATTTTTGTAATTTCCTCTATAGTAATAGGATACTGCACTGTCATATCCTCTAAACTAGGGTCCATAAAGACCGTATAAGGCGGAATTCCGTGCTTTTTAGCAACAGATTTTCTTAATTCTTTCAGCTGGTTATACAGATTTTCATCCAAACCTCCACCACTCTGCACCTGAACCTGCTCCGAAGCAGCTTGGCTAAGGTCATACTTTCTGTCTTCGGCTATCATGAACGGATTTTTCTCTTTTCCAGCCAAGAAATCAAGCCCTTTTTGAGACAATTTTAAAACACCATAAGTCTCAATATCCTTATTGATGTAGTTCTGCACCAAAGCCTGTCTGATGATGGATTTCCAGAAATTATCCGTCTGCTCTTTTCCTTTACCAAAGAAAGAAGAGTTTTCTAATTTATATGATTTCGTAACTGGAGTTTCTCGCCCTAAAAGCACTGAAATCAAATCATTTATCTTAAATTTCTCTTCCAGTTCTTTTATCAGTTCCAAAACTACTTTCAGTTCTTTGGAAACATCTTTCAGAGTCGGAGGATTTACAGAATTATCGCACATTTTGGCTCCAGCGCCATTTACAGGGTCAAACTGTTCTCCAAAATAATACAATAAATACTGTCTTCTATTCATAGAAGTTTCTGCATAGCCCACCACTTCGTTCAAAAGCTGAAGACCAATTTCTCTCTCCGAAACAGGTTTTTGAGCCAAAAACTTCTCTAATTTGTCTATATCTTTCGGGTCATAAAAAGCCAAACAATAGCCCTCACCGCCGTCTCTTCCTGCTCTTCCCGTTTCCTGATAGTAGCTTTCCAAAGATTTTGGAATATCATAATGAATCACAAAACGAACATCTGGCTTGTCTATTCCCATCCCAAAGGCTATGGTAGCGACGATTACATCCACTTCCTCCATCAGGAACTTGTCCTGATTTGCTACTCGGGATTTCGCATCTAGTCCTGCGTGATACGGCAGAGCATTGATTCCATTCACTTGCAAAAGCTGGGCAAACTCCTCTACTTTTTTCCTGCTGAGACAGTATACTATTCCTGCTTTGCCTTTATTCTGGTTAATGAACTTCACTATTTCCTTATCTACATTCACTTTCGGACGAACTTCGTAGAACAGATTTGGTCTGTTAAAACTTTCCTTAAAGACCACAGCATCAGTCATTCCCAGTGTTTTTTGAATATCATCCTGAACTTTGGGTGTTGCAGTAGCTGTAAGGGCAATCACAGGAACATTTGCGATTTGGTCTATAATGGTTTTTAGATTACGATATTCAGGGCGGAAATCATGTCCCCATTCCGAGATACAGTGTGCCTCATCTATGGCCACAAAGGAAATTTTCACTTCCTTTAAAAAGTCTAAATATTCTTCTTTTATCAAACTTTCAGGCGCTACATAGAGCAGTTTGGTCTTCCCAGATTTTATATCATCCATTACGGTTTTGGTCTGGGTTTTATTG
>CAUQMH010000138.1:0-3019 GCA_963519075.1 uncultured Flavobacteriaceae bacterium | reverse complement strand
GAGGAGTTTATGATGGATATGTTCTACGCACATCAGTACTTTTATAAGTTTTTAGCACTGAACTGTCCGCATTTCGACCCTACTGTATTCAATACCACAGAGTATAAAAATGGTAAGTATCTCCAACCTACTGTGGAAGGAGTAATGGAAAAAATATGGAAATAAAAAATTACTAAAAACCAATATGTTTAAAGACTTAGAACAACAATATAACTTCGCTTACCCAAAGCTTTACCACCAGCTCTATGCTGACCAAATGCTCGACATAGGTGAATATTCTTCCCTTTGGAGTAAAGAAGTATATCCACGCCTGAAAAACCGCCCACCGCTATTTTTATACAGTGGCGAGTTTGAGCTGATACCACCTGCTAACATTGCCGAAACTATCGAAGAGCTCAATGGTGAGGACAGCTGGTTCAGTATCAATCCTGATTATCTTTTTATTCCATTCGGACAAACAGGCGGAGGAGATTACTATTGTTTCTTCTATGATAAAAATAATCCCAAACCAGAACCGCCCATTGCTCTAGTGCACCACGATTCGGATGAGGCAGAAATATTGGCTGACACCCTAGAAGACTTCTTTTTCTATGAAATGCTCAGCTCTGTGAATGATATATACGAGGGTTCTTTGGTACGCAGTGAAGGTGATTTTCAGGAAAATATCACAAACCTTCTCCGCTCTCACCTGCCCTATGTTACCAAAAAAGAACAACGCGAAATATTAGAGGAGGTTTACAGCCGAAAACTCACTGATTTCATGCGTGTTTTTTCAAATTCTACTCAAAGCTACCAAGGCTTATTGTCTGATGAGGAATTTGAGCAATTAGTTCAGCAGCACATTTCCATAGATGGCGAAAAGACCTTTGTGTACATGGTTGAAAATGAAGCAGAAAGCACTCCTCCACGATACATCGATGGAACGCTCTATGTACGGGTAAGCCCTATCCCTGCTAAAAACGACAAAGTATATGATGCCCTCAAAGCGCTGAATTGGCGACAAAACAAAGCTGTTACCGACCGCTTGGAGTACAGCAAAAAAATGCAATTGTACTACAATGACCAGTATGGCGTTCCGTGGGAAGAGTATATTTTAGGAGCTTTCAAAGAGCGCATCGAGGAGCTTAAAAAATTTCCTAATGTGACTATAACTTTTGAAGAAGAGAATAATGACTAAACAGGAAAAAGATTTTAGCGACCTCTCTCAAAAACTCCTCACCACTACCGATGGTAGTGAGTACCACAAATTGGTAAGAAAAATAGTGAAGAAGTATAGTGAGAAAAAGCGTAAGGAGACCTTGCTTACACTGATACAAGCTGTAAAAGAAAGCGAGGTGAGGCACGCCCGTAACTTTGTAATCGCGCGTATCTCGGAACTTGTGAATGAAGATGATGCTGAAATAGCACCCTTTTTCTATGAAATGATAACCCAAGGGTTGGCTTATTGGGCTTTTGGCGGTCTGCTGAAAGTAGAAGGAGAAAAGTGTTATGCTTTTTTGGTAGATTACTTGCAAAAACAGGAGGATAGCAAAGAGAATAAGGGCAATGCTATCATTGCCTTAGCCGAACACAGCGGGCAGGCTTTTAATAACGACTTGCCTAACGACCCTGCTTATTGGCAAACCCTGCCTATGGAAAAAATACTTGAATGGCAGGCGCAAGGTTATCCGAGAAAGCAACCACAAAACAAGTTTCCATTTTTGCTACAAAATCCGCAGACAGACTTAGAAAAAGCAATGGCTAAAATAGAGCAGATTTTAGCAAAAGAGAGAGATTTTTGGCATGTAAAATCATATCAATACAACCGCGCTATTTTGGAAGTACCCGAAAAGCAAGTTATCGAGAATATTAAAGCGCGTTGGGAACTGCCCGCTGTCTACCTCACTTTCTTAGAACGTTTTTCACCTGCCAATGATGCTTTCCTCAAGGGCATCAATCTGTATGGTGCTAATACTTTAATAAAGCATCAATGCGGTTATGCTTTCAGTAGTCCCGATGATAAACGCTTCCCCGATTGGAAAGCCCATTGGCTCGTAATCGCCGATAAAGATGCCGACCCCTATATACTCGACCTTTCCAAAAGTGACGGCAATGATGCTCCCATCTACAAAGCTCCCCATGGTGCAGGTCAGTGGAAATGGCATAAAGTATCAAGTAGTTTCTTAGAATTTTTGGAAAAACTGTAAAAATTGGGTAATTTTCCAACAAAAAAGATAATAAGAGAATATTAGTAGATAAAATAAGAAAATATCAATAATAATTTAATAATAAATAAATTTCATTAATAATGCTTAGAATCAATAACTTACATGCCCGTATAGAAGACGGAGCCGAAATTTTGAAAGGAATCAATTTAGAGATAAAACCTGGTGAGGTTCACGCCATTATGGGACCTAACGGAGCTGGTAAATCCACGCTTTCTTCCGTAATTGCAGGAAGAGAAGACTATGAAGTTACGGAGGGAGAAATCCTTTTCGAAGGTGAAGACATCGGCGAAGATGCGCCAGAGGAAAGAGCTCAGAAAGGGATTTTCATGTCGTTCCAGTATCCTGTGGAAATCCCAGGTGTATCGGTAACCAACTTCATCAAAGCAGCAATCAACGAAACTAGAAAAGCCAACGGACTAGAAGAAATGCCAGCAAAAGAAATGATGGCACTCATCCGTGAAAAATCAGAGCTTTTGGGAATTAAAAAAGATTTCCTTTCTCGTTCGCTAAACGAAGGCTTCTCTGGTGGAGAGAAAAAAAGAAACGAAATCTTCCAAATGCTGATGCTGAACCCTAAATTGGCGATTTTGGATGAAACGGATTCAGGACTTGATATCGATGCTTTGAGAATCGTTTCCGAAGGTGTGAACCATTTCAAAAACCAAGAAAATGCAGTGCTTCTAATCACGCACTACCAGAGACTGCTAAACTACATTCAGCCTGATTTCGTGCATGTTTTGGCGGATGGGAAAATCATAAAAACTGGAGGCAAGGAACTGGCTTTGGAATTAGAAGAAAAAGGATACGACTGG
>CAUQMH010000137.1:0-3028 GCA_963519075.1 uncultured Flavobacteriaceae bacterium | reverse complement strand
CTTCACAACAGCTTTATATCAGTCAAGAATCTTGGAATAATATTTTAAATTCTAAAAATAATGTTCTTCAGCTTCTCCACAAGACTTTGGAAAACAGCCCGAATGCTTCTTTACAGGAGTTTAAAACTCTGTTTTTGATGGGGTATTTGGATGGCGAGGATTATATCTCAGATACTATCCAAAACCTTAGAAATGAAATAAGTAGAATAATTTAAAAATAAATATAGTATAATGATTCCAACTTTTAAAGCACATCCTTGGCATGGAATTTCAGCTGGGGAAAAAGCACCAGATGTAGTTAATGTTTTTGTGGAAATAGTTCCATCAGATACTATTAAATATGAAATCGATAAAGAAAGCGGACATCTAAAAGTGGACAGACCGCAGAAGTTTTCTAATATAATTCCTGCTCTATATGGCTTTGTTCCAAGAACTTACTGCGATGAGAGAGTAAAAGAACTTGCAGTGAAAAGAGGTGCTTCTGACATTACGGAAGGAGACCATGATCCACTAGATATCTGCGTACTGAGCAGCCACAATGTTCCTGTTGGTGGTATTTTGCTGGAAGCAGTGCCAATCGGTGGGTTTAAGATGATAGACAAAGGCGAGGCTGATGATAAAATCGTAGCTGTATTAGTAGGCGACCAGTCTTATGGTCATATCAAAGATATTTCAGAACTTCCTAAGGCTGAAGTAGATAGACTAATGCACTATTTCTTGACTTATAAAAATCTTCCTGGTGAGCCTGTGGCATGTAGAATAGATGAAGTCTATGATGCAAAACACGCAAAAGAAGTTATCAAAGCATCTCAAGAAGATTATCAAGAGAAATATAAAGGATAAAATAATGAAAAATTACTTGGAAAAACTTTCTGAGTAATTTTTTTATTTTTTAATATAAATATTTTGTAAATTGGCTTCCTTAATAAAAAAATAAAATGACTACAATAGAGAAAATTTCAAAACTTCGTCATAAGATGCAGGAGAAAGGTATCAATGCATTCATTGTCTATTCTGCAGACCCGCATATGAGTGAATATCTACCCGAAGAATGGCAGGAACGCACTTGGCTTTCAGGTTTTACAGGTTCTGCTGGTTTTTTGGTCGTAACTAATGAAAAAGCTGCTCTCTGGACAGATGGACGATATTTCGTTCAGGCAGCACAGGAGCTGGAAAATACAGGAATAGAACTGATGAAAGACGGCATAGAGGGCACTCCGAACTATATTGATTGGATAATCTCTCAAACTCCTGAAAATGGAAAAGTAGCTGTAAATGCTCTGGCGACATCTCATCTAAATTGGGAAAGTCTAGAGCAAAAATTGTCTGCAAGAAAAATCCAGCTTGTCAATGAAGCTTTATTAAAGGATATTTGGACAGACAGAGGCGAACCTTCTAAAAATGAAATCTTTGTTCATCCTCTGAAATGGGCAGGTCAGTCTGTTGTAGAAAAGCTAAACGCCATCCGTGCGAAAATGCAGGAAAAAGGCGCTTCTCTGCATGTTATTTCAAGTCTTGATGATGTGGCTTGGACACTAAATTTGCGAGGAAGCGATGTGGACTGTAACCCTGTATTTCTTGGTTATATCCTTGTAACAAAGGATGGAAAAGCTACGCTCTTTGTAGATATAGAAAAACTCAATGATGAAGCCAAAAAACAAATGCAAGAGGCTGAAGTAAGCGTAGTTCCTTACGATGAATTTTTCTCTTATTTAGGTCAATTAAAAAATGAAAAAGTTTTAATTTCACCAAATTGTAACCAAGCGGTTTTCAATGCTTTAAAGGATAAAAACACTTTCGTTCTGTCGGCTGTTCCTGGCAATCTGATGAAAGCCATTAAAAACGAAACCGAATTAGAAGGCTTCCGCACCGTGATGGTTCGTGATGGTGTAGCGATGGTGAGATTCCTCCATTGGCTAAAAAATAATGTAGGGAAAGAGCCTATGACAGAATATTCCATTGGGAAAAAACTGAGAGAATTCCGTGCCGAGGGCGAAAATTTTGTGGGCGAAAGTTTCGGAAGTATCATCGGTTATAAAGGAAATGGCGCTATCGTGCATTATTCCGCAAAAAGCGAAGGAAGCAAGGAAGTTACCAACGAGGGAAGTGTTCTTGTAGATTCTGGCGGACAATATTTGGAAGGAACTACAGACATTACCAGAACATTGGCTTTGGGTAAAGTATCAGCGGAGTTTGTAAAAGACTGCACTTTGGTTCTGAAAGGGATGATTAACCTTTCTTTGGCTCAGTTTCCAAAAGGCACAAGAGGTGTCCAGCTGGATGCTATCACTCGTCTTCCGCTTTGGAAAGAAGGCAAAGACTATGCACACGGAACGGGGCATGGCGTGGGAAGTTTCATGAATGTGCATGAAGGCCCTCAGAATATCCGAAAAGATATGAATCCGCAGGAGCTTTTAGCAGGGATGGTATGTTCTAACGAGCCAGGGTTTTATGTTGAAAATCAATACGGTATCCGCCATGAGAATTTAGTGGCAGTGAAGGAACTGAGAACCACAGAATACGGCACTTTCTATGGTTTTGAAACCCTTACTCTTTGTCCGTTTTTCAAAGATGTGATAGATGTGGAACTGCTTACCGAACCAGAAAAAGAATGGCTGAACGCCTACCACAAGACTTGCGAGGAGAAATTGGCTCCGCACTTGTCAGGTGAGGTCAAAGAATGGTTCTTAGAATTAGTAAAACCAATATAAAATAAAAATCTCTTTTCCTGCTCAATGGAAAGGGGATTTTTTCATCTAAATTACTACCTTTGTGAGGTAAAATATTATCATAATGCCACAGCAGTTTTTAGGAAATAAAGAATTTTTAACGAAAGATATAGAGGTTTTTGCGAGTTGTCCTAGTAATATAGCCCTTATCAAATATTGGGGGAAATATGAAGGGCAGACTCCAGCAAATCCCAGCATCAGTTTTACGCTTAGTAATTGTAAAACAGAGACTAAAATGATTTTTAGATCAGGTGAAAAATTTTCAATCAAAACCTTTTTGGCTGGAAAAGAAGAAACCA
>CAUQMH010000136.1:0-3060 GCA_963519075.1 uncultured Flavobacteriaceae bacterium | reverse complement strand
TTCTCATGATCTTCTTTCTCAATCTTCGCCAAGCCTTCTTTTGCCAGCTTGAGCTTAACATCGTAGAGTTCCTTGGCAGCGGGTATCGGTGTTTTGTCGCTATTGACAATATCCGAAATACTGTAGTGCTCTGTGGTGGTGTACTCTATCGCAGTCCCGTACTCATCGTAAGCCGTGTTGGTTTTCGTATAAGTCAAATACTTACTCTTATACTGGTTTTTCCCTTCGTTGACCTTATTGAGACTCTCCAAAGCATTATCCAAACCCTCAAAGAATTTCCCGTCAATATTTTGGACGATTTCCTTGTGGACTTTCTTAGAGGCATCCAAGCGATGAAGAGCATGGTGCTCCGCATCTTCAAAAGGACCGACGGGCATGTCACGCCCCAAAGTCGCTTCTCCCG
Organism: uncultured Flavobacteriaceae bacterium; assembly: GCA_963519075.1. Classification (GTDB taxonomy): domain Bacteria; phylum Bacteroidota; class Bacteroidia; order Flavobacteriales; family Weeksellaceae; genus JABCPE02. Next base: position 2,657 of record CAUQMH010000136.1, on the reverse strand, counting down.
TTGCCACATAGAGATGAGCTAAGCCCTCAGAATTGACCTTATTTGACACTTCATCAATATCGCGTAGCAAGTCCTTTACGCAGTTGATGTTGCTGTGAAACCAACCCGTCTTAGAGCCTTCTTTAAAGTCAGGTTCATTCGTATAATATTTAGCCATTGTAACTCCTCTCTATCAGGCTCCACCAGTACCGATGATAATATCAGAAGACTTGGTCCCCTTCATATTCTTGTGAATTTCACCATTCTCGTCTTGAATAGATTTTTTCAGCTTGTCAACAGAGCCCTTAGGATCGTCTTTTATCCCCTGCTTGTCCTCAGCAGAAGTCTCGGAGCTATATAAAATACTGTTGGCGATGTCCATAGCCAGTATCTTATCAGTATCAATAAATTCGCTATAGGTGGTCTGTGTGTGCTTAAATATGACCTCGGTCAAAGTCTGAAAAGTCTGCGCTTTCGTGACAAATCGAATCAGCTGATTCTCATTTCCAACCATACGATTATGCACTTCTCCCTTTGAAGTGAGCGCAGGCAAGCCGTCAACTCCTTCTTTTAATTTCGTACTCAGCTGGGTTGCTGAAGTGACCATAGTTCGGATATGGAGCAAAAGCTGTTCCTGCTGCGTTAGGTCAATACTAATTTTGTCTGCCATATTACACCCTCACTTTCAAATCGTGGATAATCTCATCTCGTAATTCCTCACCGTCCATCGAGCGAATGCGTTCATGCGCCACATCAAACTCATACAAGCCCGATGGCGCCTCCAAAAAGAGACTGTCTTTCAGCAGCTCCTTGCGCCGAAATGTCTGCAAACGAATGGCTTCATTGTCGGCATAGTAAGCCTGTAAGCGAAAAGCCGAAAAAGGTTCCCAGCTGTAGTAAGCGTAGTTCTTGCGCTTCTCTTCCAAGTCCTTCAAAATCGGATGAATGTCTTTCAAATGCGCCAGAAAAACCAGGCTATGCAAAGTTTCAATCACATATTGATTATCGCCAATCTGCTTGATGACCGTCGTCGTCCACTTGTTGCTGTCGGTTTCCTGCGCGCAGAAATAATTGCTGTCCACCTGACAATGGTAAATCGCCTTGTGATAACGCTCCAGAAAAGCGCCGTAATAAGCGCACTCTTCCGTCGGCTCGTTATCAATCACCAAGCCCATTTTCCCCAAGTCCTCGTAGCCTTTTTCTAAAACCTGGCGCAGATTTTCCAAGCGAGTTTTTCCCTCTTCGCTAGGCAGGGGCAGAAAGAAGAGGTCATCCGAATAATCGTTAAACATGTGTAAGGCGTAAATCGCCTCCAAAGTAAAAGTCTTCATCCGTTGTCAATCTCCTTTTTTACATTGGCTTGGGAAGTTGAATTGAGCAGGGTTTCCAGCCCCTCAACAGCCGTTTTCAGCTCCTTCACGCTAGAAGAAAAATCACCTTGGTACTGTTTGAGAAAATCCTTCAGCCCCAGATATTGCTCCTTAGCCTTTCCGCTCCAGAGGCTCTCACTGCTTTCCATAGCGGAGATATTAGAAGGAATGGTTGTCTCTATCAAAGTCACGGCTGCTTTTAGATTTTCCAACACCGCAGCAATATTGCTACTTTCGTATTGTACCGTCTCAGCCGTATAACGGTCTTGAATATCATTGATATTTGTATTCATTTATACACACTCCTCCTTAATTACCACATTCTTTCGAAAGGATTCCATTTTCCTTCATTGTATTCAGATTTAGCACTATCAATCTGACTGTCAAGGCTACTGATTTTCGATTCTAAAAGATTGTGCAGATTGACGAATGACTGATTGGCGTCACGAACATAGTCGCGGTATTTTTTCATCGTTTTGACATCTTCTTTGAGATGTTCAGAAAGATTGCTGATGTAATGATAGCCCTCTTCACCGTCTACAATGCCGATGATTTTTTCACAATAATCGATAAAATTGTTCATATCATCCAGACTACGCATATGACTCAAACTATGCGACCGAATACTATTTCGCACCCGCTCATATTTTCTCTTTTCACCGCTCAGGTTTTCTACCCTGCTTTTCAATTCTTCATCACTTGCCATACTCTTCTCCTTCCTTAATTACGATACTGTTGGATAATCTCGTAGATTTCCTTTTTTTCTTTCTCTGCCATGCCCGACTGATAGCTTTTCACAAAGACAAAAGCCACAACTACGAGCGCTGGAAGAAGCATCAGATATCGCTTTTTCCGCATAGACATAGGCACCACGACCTCTTTGGTCTTAACAGCTTTAAATTCTGGGTGCTCTTTTTCTATTTGATTTTTTGCCATAAATAGGGGAAAAGCCCCGACAAACCAAATAGGGAGCATAATAATCGTGAGAATAGAAAAATACCTATTGTAGGACGGTAAATCATTATATAGTAATATAATGACACCCGCCACTCCAATAAGGTATGCAAGTCCCCACCAAAGAAGCCAATGATAGGCCTCTTTTTTGATTATCAAATACTCCCTAAGCTGCTCATTTTGTTCCATACAGAACCTCCTTGCGTTGTTTTTTTGGTCTCCCCTACCAAGAAGTTTAATGAGACTAATCTTAGTCTAAATGTACACTTCTAGCATACCATGAAGTAAAAAAATATGCAAATGCTTCCAATCTGTCTATTTACACACATCAGAGCCACAAAAAGCCTATTTTGT
>CAUQMH010000135.1:0-3077 GCA_963519075.1 uncultured Flavobacteriaceae bacterium | reverse complement strand
GTCTTTCAGAAGATTGAGATTTAAATTCTCTGGGCAGATTACTCCAAGAGTATTTTTCTACATCCAGCCTGATTTTGCTAAAACGGTAGGAGGTAAAAACCTTGTAGGAGTTATCAAAGATGCTTATTTTGATTTAGGTTTAAACTCTACAAATGAATACAGAATCCGTATCGGGCAGAGTAAAGTTCCTTATGGCTATGAGAACCTTCAGTCCAGCAGCGATAGACTTCCTTTGGATAGAAATGATGCTATCAACAGCGGTCTAAAAGATGAAAGGGATCTGGGGATTTATTTCATGTGGGCGAGAGAGAAGGAGAAAGAGATAATGAATTACCTTTACAAAAAAGGTCTGAAACACTCGGGGGATTTTGGAGTTTTCGCATTGGGATTCTATAATGGACAGACGGGGAATAATTATGATTTGAACAAAAAATTCCACTGGGTGGCTAGATTTGCATATCCGTTTAAGGTAGGGAACCAGATTATAGAACCTGGGATACAGGCTTATACAGGGAAATTTGTCTTACCTAAAACAAGTAGCGGAACCATTACTCATACTAACAAAGAATATTTAGACCAAAGAATAGCGGCATCGTTTGTTCTTTATCCACAGCCGTTCGGGATACAGGCGGAATACAACATTGGTAAAGGCCCTGAATATGATGCAGCTACAAATTCAGTAGAAGTAAAAAGCCTATACGGTGGATATGCGACATTCTCTTATTTTATCAATAAATGGGACCAAAAGTTCATTCCATTCGTAAGACTTCAGCACTACAAAGGCGGAAAGAAACACGAGCTAGATGCTAGAAGCTACAATGTAAAAGAAATGGAAATAGGACTAGAATGGCATCCATTCAAAGCCTTTGAACTCGTAGCGATGTACACTATATCAGACAGAGCTCACAAAGATTTCGTGAATCCTAACTACCACGAAAAAGGAGGTTTGATAAGATTACAAGCACAATTAAAATTCTAACCCAATATAAAAAAGACTTATCACCATGATAAGTCTTTTTTTTGTTAATGATTAAATAACTCCTAATTCTTTTCCTACTTTTTCAAAAGCTGCGATGGCTTTGTCTAGGTGTTCTTTCGTGTGGGCAGCAGAGAGCTGAACTCGTATTCTTGCTTTTTCTTTTGGTACCACTGGATAGAAGAAACCTATCACATAGATGCCTTCATCCATTAGTCTTTCAGCCATTTTTTGTGAAAGTTTAGCATCATAAAGCATCACTGGAACGATTGCCGCATCACCATCTGGAATGTCAAATCCTTTGGCTTTCATTTCAGAGCGGAAATATTGGGCATTTTCCATTACTTTGTCTCTCAGGGAAGTGTCTTTGGATAGCATTTCCAGCACTTTTGTCGCTGCTCCTACAATCCCTGGCGCTAGTGAATTAGAGAAAAGATAAGGGCGAGAACGCTGTCTCAGCATGTCTATAATTTCTTTTTTTCCTGATGTGAAGCCACCCATAGCACCGCCGAGCGCCTTCCCAAGAGTAGAAGTAATGATATCCACTCGGTTCATCACATCATTGGCTTCGTGGGTGCCTCGCCCTGTTTTTCCGATAAATCCTGTGGCGTGGCTGTCATCCACCATTACTAATGCATCGTATTTTTCAGCTAAATCACACACTCCTTTTAGATTAGCCACGATGCCGTCCATAGAGAAAACGCCGTCTGTTACAATGATTTTAAAGCGGTGGTTTTTCTCTGAAGCAGCTTTTAGCTGAGCTTCCAGATCCTCCATATTATTGTTCTTGTAGCGGTATCTGGCAGCTTTACAAAGTCTTACACCATCGATGATAGAAGCATGGTTCAGCTCATCAGAAATAATGGCATCTTGGTCAGTGAAAAGCGGTTCGAAAACTCCACCATTCGCATCAAAAGCAGCTGCGTAGAGGATAGTGTCTTCCATTCCTAAAAACTCAGAAATCTTGTTTTCCAAATTCTTGTGAATATCCTGCGTTCCACAGATAAATCTTACAGAAGACATTCCATATCCGTGCGTATCCATTGTGCTTTGCGAAGCTTTTATTACTTCTGGATGATTAGAAAGTCCGAGGTAATTATTCGCGCAGAAATTCAGCAGTTTTTTTCCATTGGCTACGATTTCGGCATCTTGTGAAGAAGTGATGATGCGCTCTCTCTTGTAGAGACCATCATTTTCTATTTGAGTTAATTCATTTTGAAGATGAGATAAAAATTTTGAACTAAGCATATCTATATTTTTTATAAATTACAATGATAAAAAGTTTTGAAGGGTTCGCTCTGCTTCTGCAACATCATGAACACGCAGGATTTTAGCTCCTTTTTTCAGCATTTTTAGGTGGAGCTGCTGGATTTCTTCGTTGATGTCATGAGGCGATTTCCCAAGAGGTTTATAAATAAAGGATTTCCGTGAAATTCCCACTAAAATAGGATATTTTCCGAAAGAAATATGTTCTAATTCTTCCACCATTTGGTTTTGATTTTCAATAGTTTTCCCAAAACCAAAACCAGGATCAAGGATAATATCTTTTACTCCCAAATCTAGTAATTCCGCTGTTTTTTTTGAAAAGAATTGATTCAGAACGAGGATAATATCTTGATAATCTTCCTTTTCATGCATGGTTTCGTAGGTGGAATTGCCATGTGTCAGGATGTATGGGAGCTGCGTTTTAGCTGCCGTAGGGAACATATTAAGGTCGTATTGCCCGCCAGAAATATCGTTGATGATGTCAATGCCCTCATTGTACCCAAAATAGGCAACTTCGCTATGAAAAGTATCCAGTGAAATCAATGCCTGAGGAAACTCTTTTTTAATGGATGAAATAATATTTCCCAGTCGGCTAATTTCCTCATTTGCAGCGAGAAATGTAGCGTTCGGGCGGGTAGATTGTGCGCCTATATCTATGATAGAAGCACCTTCGGAAAGCATTTTTTCGGTTTGTTTTAAAGCCGAAATTTTATCATTAAATTTTCCTCCATCAGAGAAGCTGTCTGGTGTCAGATTGAGAATTCCCATGATTTTCGGAGTAGTCAAGTCCAGAAGAACTCCACGGCAATTGATAGAAAATGACTGTAAATTTTTC
>CAUQMH010000134.1:0-3099 GCA_963519075.1 uncultured Flavobacteriaceae bacterium | reverse complement strand
AAAGAGCCACTGAATTGAGAGAAAGTATTAAAATTCTTCCAATAAAAGTAGGAGATTCTCTACTTCTGCCAAATAAAGAAAACTTAAAAACTCAGAAATATCCATTGACCAAACTTTTGTATTTTCTGACAGATGAAGGGACTTTTGGTCTGGCGAATGGGCTGATAAGATATTCATGCACTCATATTGGACAAAAAATAGTTGATAAAGAGGGGCTTCAGCCGTATAATCTTTATCCAAGAACCATAAATATAATTAACAATTAGAACAAATGAAATTAGATATTTTAGCGATAGGCGCTCATCCTGATGATGTGGAATTTGGATGTGGTGGAACCCTTTTGAAATTGGCTTCCGAAGGAAAAAGCATAGGAATCATAGACCTTACACAGGGAGAAATGGGAACCCGCGGCACCATAGAAACAAGGTATGAGGAGGCTGCCAATGCAGCAAAATTATTAGGTCTGAAAGCAAGAGAAAACTTAAAAATGAAAGACGGTTTTTTGGTTAATTCCGAGGAATATCAGTTGCGAATAGTGCAAATGATTAGAAAATACCGCCCAGAGATTGTTTTTTGTAACGCTTGGGAAGACCGCCATCCAGACCATGCCAAAGGTTCTAAACTCGTTTCTGATGCGTGTTTTCTCGCTGGACTTAGAAAATTAGAAACAGAATATAACGGCGAAAAACAAGAAGCGTGGAGACCAAAGCATGTTTTTCATTATATCCAATGGAAACACATTACGCCTGATTTCGTAGTGGATATTTCTGATTTTATGGAGAAGAAAATGGAAGTTTGTAAAGCCTACAAAACGCAGTTGTTTGATGCAAATTCCAAAGACCCGATAACACACACTGCGACTAAGGACTTTATGGAAAGTATCACATACAGAGCTCAGGACTTGGGAAGATTGAGTGGAGTGGATTATGCAGAGGGCTTTGTGAGTGAACGATTGTTGGCGTTTAAAAATTTTGATGGAATTATTTGGTAGTAAAGAAAAAATTCCTATCTTTGCACCGCTTTATAATGGTGGCTGTAGCTCAGTTGGTTAGAGCGTCAGATTGTGGTCCTGAAGGTCGCCGGTTCGATCCCGGTCAGCCACCCACAAAAAAACACATTCCTTTTGGAATGTGTTTTTTATTTATCGGAATTTTTCTTATTTCAAAATATATTTTTGGTGGTATTTTACTAGATTTTCTATGGGTTTTTGTACGATAGTTCCTATATTTAGGCGGTAGTAAGAAGCCACGGATTTTAGAATCTCTTGGTAGATATAGGATATGGAACCCACAAAATTGATTTCACAAGAGAAACAGTTTTTATAAGGGAGAATATGATATTCAAAGAACCTTTTCATTTCTTGAAATACTAGATTTTGTAGGTAAGGATGGTTTTTCCTCTCGGCTACGAATTTATTGAAAGAAGCCAGATAAGAGTTCGCCATAGGAGAGTGGTAGATTTTTTGGATAAGATCAGCAGCAGATAGCTGGTAGGTCTGCTCAAAATCATCAGCCAAGTCCTTTGGTAGTTTTTTCATGAAAAAATCCCTCACGACAGCTTTTCCGATGGCGCTTCCGCTTCCCTCATCTCCCAGCATATGCCCTAGTGAAGGGAGTTCTCTGTGTAAAGTTTCTCCATCAAAGAGGCAGGAGTTAGACCCTGTTCCTAAAATACATACAATGGCAGGAGTTCCCTGATAAGCAGCATAAGCAGCGGCTGTAAGGTCTTCCTGCACAGAGATTTCTGCATTTGGGAAGACTTTTTGGATTTCGCTTTTTACGATTTCTTTATTTTCGTCAAAACCACAGCCTGCACCATAGAAATAGATGTTTTTAAGGTCGTTTTTGATTTTTATAAGGTCTGGATTTTTTTCTATTTCGCTGGCTATTTTATCATGTGCTATGATATTAGGATTTAGCCCAATGGTCTGTGTTTTCAGCAGTATTTCTTTGCCGTTTTCTTGTAAAAGAACCCAATCACATTTGGTGGCTCCGCCATCTACGATTGCAATCATATTTTTGTGTAATTTTTTGGGAACGAAAATAAGGAATAATTTTTTAATTTTAATCAAAATCCACTGCGAATCTTTTTTCACTCAAATGAATTAAAAGTTTAAATTTGCCCTCGTAAAACGAAATGAATGATTTTAAACCAAAATAAATATTTTTTTGTTTTGGTGAAAAGTAATATTAACAGATAAATTATTGATATTGAAAAAGATACTTGTTTATATTTGGCGAGGCTGGTTCGTGCTTTTAGGAATATTTTTGACACTATTTTTAGGTTTTTTTGTTTATTTTTTAGCATTAAACGACAGATATACCAAACAATGCTACAAACTGATAAGAATGTGGTGTCTTGGGATGTTTTATGGAATGGGTTTTCGGTATGATTTTATAAAAGAAACCGAAAAAAATATAGACCCTAATAAACAGTACATCATCATAGCCAATCATACCTCTATGATAGATGTGATGCTTCCGTGTATTCTGCACCCAGAGCATCCTATTTGTTTTGTGGGGAAGAAAGAATTGGAAAAAATCCCTATCTTTGGCTCTATCTACAAAAGGGTATTTGTAAGCGTGGATAGAAGCGACCCAAAAAGCAGGGCGGATGTCTACACCAAGTGTGCAGAGCGTATAAAGGAAGGGAAAAGTATAGCGATTTTCCCAGAGGGAGGCGTTCCAGATGATACTTCTATCGTGCTGGATAATTTCAAAAATGGGGCTTTTTCTATGGCGGTGCAGCATCAGATAGAGATAGTGGTTTACACCTTTGTAGGATTAAAAGAAATGTTTCCTTTTGATAATAGTAAGGGTTATCCTGGTAAAATGAAGGTTTATTTTAATGATATATTAGAGCCTGATACGGATATGGAAACCCTGAAACAGAAGGCTTATGATATGATATTGAAAACAATAGAAAAAAATTAAATTTTGATATGAAACAGCAGGAGCAACAAACCAAGTGGTCACAGTTTATTCCACTGATAAGTGTATTTTTCTTTTGGGGATTTGTGGCAGCAAGTAATGATATTCTGATCCCTGTATTTAAAAACAGTTTTACGCTTTCACAGCTGGAATCTCAGTTGGTAAATAA
>CAUQMH010000133.1:0-3189 GCA_963519075.1 uncultured Flavobacteriaceae bacterium | reverse complement strand
GAGCAGAAATATGAAGGTTTTTTGCCTGAGTTTTTTACTGTGGATGAATTGATTAAGAAAATATCTGGAAAACAGCACATTCAGGGAATATCTCTGTGGCTTTTTGGGTATGATGTTTATAAGAAAATTTATCCCGAAGAAACTTTGGAAAACTTCCTAAAATGGTTTCCTACTTTGCTGAAAGACTGGGATGATATGCTCAAATTCAGTGAAGAGGACAAAGCTGTTTTGGAATATATGCTTGATGATGAGCGAATTAAAAACTGGGGCGAAACACTGGGAGATGGAGACAATGCAAGGAAACGAAACCTTAATTTTTGGAAAAAGATGAATGTTTTTTTACCTAAATTAAAGGAAAATCTCCAAGCAAAAGGCTGGGCGACTGATGGGATGATTCACGAAATGTTGAGAGAAAAAATAAGTGATTTTGCAGAGGAAACGGAAACAAAATTTGTTTTTTGTGGTTTCAATGCGCTTACGCCTTTGGAGGAAAAACTGATTCGGGAACTGCTCCAAAAAGGAAAAGCAGAGTGCTTTTTCCAAGCGGATGAATATTACATAAAAGACCTAAAACAGGAGGCTGGAAAGTTTCTGCGAAAGCATATGCACTGGAAGGAATTTAATGAAAACCGAAAATTCCAGTGGATAGAAAACAGTTTTGGTGAAGAGAAAAACATCAAGGTTTATGAGGTGGCAGGGAATGTGGCCCAAACCAAAATTCTGCCTGAAATATTACAAGAAATTCCAAAAGAAAATTATTCTAAAACGGTAGTTGTTCTGCTGGATGAAAACCTGCTTCTGCCGAGTCTAGATGCGGTGAGTTTTGTGGATAATCTGAATATCACGATGGGATTTCCTATCAAAAATCTTGGTTTCAGCGGGGCGGTTAAGAAGCTTTTTTACCTACAAAAACAGCTTGAAAAAAATGATAAATCCTACTATTATTTAGATGTTTTTTCAGTTTTGGAGGAGTTTCCAGATAATGAAGAAGACCGAAAAATAATAGACCAATTCACAGCTAAAATAGAAGACGAAAACATCGTTTATATTTCGAAAAAAATGATGCAGGAGCATTTGGGTGGACTTTCTTATTTTCAACTTTTTGAGAAGAGAACAGCTGCTGAACTGCTGGAAGATTTGTCTAATTTTTGTTATCAACTGAAATTCAGAGAAATAGATGATATTTTATATGAAAATGTTTCTCTTTTTGAAACTACATTTAAGATTCTAAAAAATCATATGAAAGACTATGATTTTGAGATTTCGATAGATGCGCTGGAGGTTTTGATGAATCAGCTTATCAATTCAGAAAACTTGGATTTTCAGGGCGAACCACTTGAAGGACTGCAGTTTATGGGGCTTTTAGAAACTCGTCTTTTGGATTTTGAAAATATTATCCTGCTTTCTGTGAATGAAGGAAAACTGCCGCTGGGGAATACACAAAATACCTATCTTCCATTCGATGTGAGAAGGAATTTTGGGCTGAATACTTTTTTGGAAAATGATAGTATTTATGCCTATCATTTCTACCGTTTGCTGCAAAATTCTAAAAATATCTATCTGTTATACAATGCTTTAGGTTCTGGAGTGAATACAGGTGAGAAAAGTAGATTTATCACCCAAATGGAAATGGAAAGTCCTCATAAAATGGAGCATATCGTGATAGAAAACACCTCTGAACCGATTTTGCAGGAGCCGATAATCATAGAAAAAACAGAAAAAGTTTTAGAGAAACTAAATGAATGGAAGAGTAGGATTTCAGCATCGCATTTGATTTCTTACCTTTATAATCCGATTGATTTTTACTTAAATAACATCTTAAAAGCAAGGGAAACAGAGGAGATAGAAGAGGAGCTTTCGCAGCGAAACTATGGAAATTTGGTGCATTATGCTTTGGAGGAGTTGTATGGAGAATTACAAGGTAAAATCCTAAAAGAGAGTGACATAGAAGATTTAAAGCCAAAAATAGATGAAGCGATTAAGGAGGCGATTTCTAAACTTAAACACCAGCCAGAGCTCTATGAACGAGGAATGAACTACATTCATAAATCTATGGCAGCCAAGGTGGTAGAGCATATTTTAGATTATGATTTAGGTTTAATTAAAGCTGGTAACTATTTAGAAATCATAAGTTTAGAAAATGGTATTAATGCTGAGTTTTTGCTGGATGAAAATGGTGAAAAAATTAACTTTGTCGGTTATATAGACCGTATAGACCGCCTAAATGGAGTGGTGAGGGTGATAGATTTTAAAACCGCAAAAGCTAAAAATCTTTCCGTGAAACCAAAGGAAGAAAAATTGGAAGATTTCATGAGCAGTGCGGACAGCAAACAGGCTTTACAGCTGAGTATTTATGCGTATATGGTGCTGCATAACGAAAAGTTTTCTGTCAATCAGCTGCAGTGCGGCATTTGGAGCTTTGCGGAAATAGGGAAGGGCGTTCAGACTTTGAAGATTTATGATAATGAAAATATTGACAATGAGAATGTTAGCATATGTATGAATTCCATTAAAAACATTATTTTAGAAATATTAAATCCTGAAATTCCGTTTAAAGAAAACTAAAATGAACCAAAATATATCTCTGACCATAGAATTTGTAAAGAAAACCTTAGAAGGGGCAGAGGCAGGGCATGATTGGTTTCATACCGAGCGGGTTTGGCGACTTGCAAAGCTCATTGCCAAAACAGAAAACTGCAATCAAGAAATTGTGGAAATTTCGGCTTTATTACACGATATTGCCGACCCAAAATTTCATAACGGAGATGAAACCTTGGCGCTTGAGATTTCGGAGAAATTCCTTAATGAAATAGGGATGGAGGCTCAGTTGATAGAGCAGATTTTGTTTGTTATCAGGCATATTTCCTTTAAAAATAAAGGCGAAACGATAGAAAAGACCAAAGAGCTTGAAATCGTGCAGGATGCGGATAGACTGGATGCGATGGGGGCTATCGGGATAGCGCGGACTTTTAATTTTGGAGGATATAAAAATAATCCGATTTACAATCCTGATATTCAGCCGAATATCCATCAGGCTAAGGAAGAATATAAAAAATCCAACGGAACGACAATCAATCATTTTTATGAAAAACTGCTCCTGCTGAAAAACCTTATGAATACCGATAAAGGCAGGGAATTAGCAGAGGAAAAACATAGTTTTATGCTGGTGTTTTTGAAGCAGTTCTATAA
>CAUQMH010000132.1:0-3271 GCA_963519075.1 uncultured Flavobacteriaceae bacterium | reverse complement strand
CACAGCCCTACCCCTGTCAGAATATGAAAAAATCTATGATTGATATAAAAACGCTTCCACATATCTTTTCTTACTGGTTAATCATTTTGCATTTTTGATGCCCATTTTTCAATTCCATAAATCAAAATAAACCCCGCAAAAGCTAGCCCCACAGCCAATAAAACCTGAGGTTCTCCAGCGAAATCCGAAGGCAAAACGCTCTTTTCCAACAAAATAATTTCCTTCCCATGAGCATCTATTTCCTTATCCAAAACCTCTTTCCATGGCCATACTTTATTCAGAGAACCGATGATAAAGCCTGTAAGACCAGCCATTGTGGTATTTTTTTTGTGTTCAAAAAGCCATTTCAAAGCCTTAGAAAAACTCAAAATTCCCGTCACAGCTCCCAGTCCTACAATGGACAATACTTTCAAATCAAAAGTATCCAGCGCATTCAGCACCGTATGATAAGCCCCTAAAAGCACTAAAATGAACGCCCCCGAAATCCCTGGCAAAATCATCGCACAAATAGCCAAAGCCCCTGCAAAAAACAAGAAAATATGCCCGTTATTATTCACCAATGGAGGAATAATCGTGATGTAATACGCTGTAAATGCAGCTATTACAATCGCAATAACCGCTGTAGCGTCCCATTTCTTAATATCTTTCCACAGAAAAAGAACGCTCGCCATCATCAGCCCAAAAAAGAAAGACCAAACCGCTATCGGATGCGTTGCGAGAAGGTATTTGATGCCTTTTGCTAGGGATAAAATACTGATTCCTATCCCCAAAAATAAAGCCACAAAGAAATTCCCATTGATGTATTCCCATGCAGATTTTACTCCTTCTTTTCTTAAAATTTTTACTGCTGTAAAATTGATTTTATTGATAGAATCTATAAGCTCTTGGTAAATCCCTGATATGAAAGCGATAGTTCCCCCAGAAACCCCAGGTACCACATCAGCAGCCCCCATAGCCACACCGCGAAGTGTAATGAATAGATAATCCTTCAAAGTCCTTTTCATAAAATTCTTATATGCTACAAAAATACATTATTTTGCTGTAAATCTGGGAAAGAATATTCCGTTTTTTACTCATCAAAACCTATGAAATAAAAAAGCCTGACAAAATTTGTCAAGCTTTTTGGGTTTTTATTTATAAAGTTCCAGCGTTTCTGTCAATGACTTTATTTGCTGGTTGATACTCTCGCTTTTTGGATTTGCTCTTAGCAATTCTGCTTTTTTAGCAATTCCGTTTTGCAGCATCTGTACTATCATCATTTTTACATTTGGGTTATCTGGAATTTCAGATTTTACTTGCTTCAAAATTTTAGCAACCGAAGCTGTAGCTTTTGTGTTATCAGACTCCATTATCCAGTTGAATCCTTTTTCAGCTGTAGTTCCCAATTTTTCATCTTGAAATTTTAAAAATGGATAAAATGCCACCACTTTTCCTATATAAGGCATCTGAGACACGATTTTGTTATCCACGATTGTAGGCAACAGCTGTGTAATCGTTTCATCTGATGCTTTGGATAAATCCACCTTGTCAGCAAGGGCTTTTACCCTCTCTGGGTCTGTCATAGAAATCGCCGATAGAGAAGCTGCTTTCACTGCGTTTGACACAGAGCTGATTCCCTTTTCGTAGATTGGCAGGTATTTCTTATTCTTAGTCGTAGCCAATGCTCTGATTGCCGCCGCCTGAACCAATGTTTTAGGGTCTTTCTGCGCTAATTTTTCTACTTCTGAAAGAGCCAGTTTTGCCTGTTCTGGTTTAGATAAATCTAATCCTCCAAGCGCCTGAATTCTCAATCTGAAGAACGGATCTTTCAATGCAGATACCAATGTTTTCACAGAAGTGATGTTATTATTTTTCTTTGCATTTTCAGCAGCATTCTTCAATGCTAAATGTTTGCTCTTAAACTCCTTAGTTTTAGCATATTGCAGAGCGTATTGTTCAGGAGTTTTGGTGTCATTGATTTCTGCCAACAGAAGCCCATCTGCATCTACATTGATAAGCTCTGGACTTTTCACTGTGTTGAATGTAAAATCATTCTTTGCTTTGGCGTCTACCCACACTTTTTCTCTTCTTACTTTTCCGTTTTCGTGGATATCTATGGTAAGCGGGAACTCAAAATATTGGTCTTGAGTCTGGTTAATCGTTACCACAGTTTGTTTTTTCACTGGTTCGTAAGAATATTTTACATCCAATTTAGGGTTTCCACTGTTAAAATACCACTGATTAAAGAACCAGTTAAGGTCTTTTCCAGAAACTTTTTCTAAAGAAAGTCTCAGCTGGTGAGCCTCTCCTGTTCCGTATTCATTGGTTTTCAAATAGTCAGAAAGCCCTTCAAAAAACGCTTCATCACCGAGATAATTTCTCAACATGTGAAGAATTCCGCCTCCTTTGTTATAAGATACGCTGTCAAACATATCCTCACGGCTCTTATAATCAAATCTCACCAAATGTTTGTTGTAATTCAGTGGATTATGAATATATGCCGAAATATCATTCATTAAATGATAATCTGCTGCATCTTTTCCGTATTTGTATTCATTCCAAAGGTATTCAGAATAATTCGCAAAAGACTCATTTACAGTAAGATTAGACCAGCTTTCTGCCGTTACCAAATCTCCAAACCAGTGGTGGAACAGCTCGTGAGCAATCACAGGTTCCCAAGTGTTCTCATCTACAAGGTCGCCTTCCTTTAAATTCGCATATTCTCCGTGTATTACGGCAGTTGTATTTTCCATCGCACCACTTACATAGTCTCTCCCTACAAGCTGTGCGTATTTTTGCCAAGGATATTCGTATTTTAGTTTTTTAGAGAAGAAATCCAGCATCTCTGGAGTCATCCCGAATATTTGTTTTGCATAAGGCTCATATTCCTTTTCTACATAGTAATCTACTGCGATATTTTTCCATTTATCCTTTACTATCGCATACTCTCCCACTCCCATAAAGAATAGGTATGGAGCGTGTTTTTTGTCCATCACCCAATGGTCTGTTCTAAGCCCTCCACTTTCGCTGAAAGATGATTTTAAGATTCCATTAGAAAGAGTAACATATTTATCTGGAACCGTCATAAATAATTCCTGCGTAGTCTTTTGGTTTGGTTTGTCTATCGTAGGAAACCACACTGAGTTAGACTCTGTTTCACCTTGTGTCCATATCTGAGTCGGCTTGTCTGGGTCTTTTCCTTGAGCATTGATGAAATAAAGCCCTTTCGCAGAGTTAATCGCTGCACTTCCCTTACCCTTATACTCATTAGGACGAGCTGTATATTTGATAT
>CAUQMH010000131.1:0-3358 GCA_963519075.1 uncultured Flavobacteriaceae bacterium | reverse complement strand
ATATTCACTTTTGATGTTGTTCTTATAGTCTAGTAAATATAAGAAATCATCATAATGCTTAGGACAACGGATAAAATTATGAGAGGTATTTACTTCTATTTCCTTTTCAACTGTTTTCCATTCTTTCTCAATAGGATATGTTTCTGAAAGAGTTACAGAAGCTCTATTATTCAAGGAAAAATCAATTTTAGTATGAATATTTTTATCCTTTGAGAAAACTTTACTTTCTATCAAGCTAAGAAACAAATTATTATTCTCAAAATATCTCACTTTGTTAGTGTGAAAGTATTCATAAAGGTCAAAGCGATCATAAAATAATATCAAAGGAACTATGTACTTTCCTTCAAATTTTTCTATGAAATCAATCCTTATATAATTGTGATCGACTCGTAAAGAGGCAAAGATTTCATCTTTTTTATAAACACACATTGTGTAAAACAGATTATGTTCAAAGGCATACTTAGCCCATTCTTCTGCACTTATAAGATGTTTTTTTTCTTCCTTAGAAGGTTTTCCATTAAGTTTAATCTGAACAATATAATCCAAAGATAATTCTTCAGACATTACTTCTTGCATTAGCCCATTAAATTGTAAATACTCTATTCTGTACATTTCTTTGTTTATTTTTTCATCTAAAGATATCTCCATGTTTTAATAGTGTTCTTTTGTTCATTTTTTTCTTTTTTTATTTAGGTAGTTTAAAATCTTCAGCTAACTCACCTTCTTTCCATCGTTTCATCCTAAAAATGGAATCCCATTCGCCAAATTTTGGATAAGGCTCCCAATTACTCTCCACATTAATAGGAGAAGAAGCTACATATTTTTCTGTCATCCCTTCTCCTCTAACATCAAAAATTTTAGTAACTTCCATATAACCTTCTGGGGTAAAAGTATAAGATATATAGTCTTTATTTTCCCAATCATCATCCACCATTTCTTCTGGATATATAAATACTTCTACTTCCACCAAGAATAAATTTCCTTCTTTAAAACGTTGTTTAATAGAATCTGTCTTATAGGTAGTATCATCACTTTGAAAAGAATACTGTAAATATACTCTATTGTGTTCATCTATAAAACAAATAGTAAAGAACATACCTATTACTTCGGCATAAGCATAAAACTGATTGTTATATTCTAATAAAGCTGTTATATTATACATTCTGGCTATTTCATCTGTTTTTTGTTCAAAGAGCTTAGGTGTCCTTAAAGAAAAGTTTTCTAACCTCATTTGTTCTACAAAATATTTATTTTGTTCATAAGCATATTTAGCCCATTTTTCTGTATTTTTTGTATTTTCAGCAAGTATTTGAGGTAATATTTTAAACTCTTTCCCTTTATAGAAATTTTTGTAATACGAACAAGTATCTTCCTCAGATTGTAATTCGTAGTATTCTCTATTCCAATTTTGGTAGATAAATTTTAACTTTTGCATTATATAATACTCTTAACCGATTTATTTTTACAAATCACTTGTAGCTATTGATTTCATATCAAAATATTCACTTTTGATGTTGTTCTTATAGTCTAGTAAATATAAGAAATCATCATAACGCTTAGGACAACGGATAAAATTATGAGAGACATTTATATCAATCATTTTATCTGCTGTTTTCCAGTCTTTTTTAATGGGATAAGTTTCTGTAATAGTAACAGAAGCCCTATTATCTAAAGCGAAATCTATTGAGGTAATAGTATTCTTATGAGGAGTAAAAAATTTATTTGTTATTCCTTGTAAGAATAAGTCATTATTTTTAAAATAAACAAATTTATTTGTTTTAAAATATTCATATCCATCAATACGATCATATCGCAAGGATAAAGGAAAAACATATTTACCTTGATATTGGCCTATAAAACTAATATGTATAGAACGGGGGTAAACCTCTATAAAGGCAAAGAGTTGCTCTTCCTTAAAAACTGTCATTACATAGTGTTCATTACTTTCAAATGCATATTTAGCCCATTCTTCTGCATTTGTAAGATATTTCTTTTGTTCTTTGTTAGGTTTGCAATCAAGCCAAATATCTATAATGTTTTGTAATGTATCTTCTTCAGACATCACCTCTTGCTTTAGCTCATTAAATTGTAAATACTCTATTCTGTACATTTTTAACTTTAAAATTGATTAAATTTTCACTTCCATTCACTATAAATCTGATACATAAAATACAACCCTATTCCCATAAAAAACAACCCTCCTAAAAATCCTATAAAACGAGCAACATCCCTCCCCATATAGCGGCTTATCTGCCCCATAGTCCAGTTGTTTTGATAATGTTCATCAGGTTCATACAGCCAGTCCCAGTCCTTTACTGCTCCCAAAACCAAACAAACCCCAAAGATAAAAGACATAAGCGAAAGCACTCCCCCAAATGCTAAAGGATTTTCTTTTATCCAATTTTTCAGCTCTTCCATGTTTTCTCTATTTTTTAAACAAAAAAGCGCTCTAATTAGGGCGCTTTAAATACATTATACAGAAACATTATTTTCTCTAAGAGCATCATTCAGAGAGGTTTTCTTATCTGTAGATTCCTTTCTCTTACCGATAATCAGAGCACATGGCACCTGATATTCCCCTGCTGGGAATTTTTTGGTATAGCTCCCTGGTATCACTACCGAACGAGCTGGAACTCTGCCTTTTAGCTCCACAGGTTCATTTCCTGTCACATCTATAATTTTAGTAGATGCTGTAAGAACTACATTCGCTCCCAAAACCGCTTCTTTCTCCACACGAACCCCCTCTACTACTATACATCTAGACCCCACAAAAACATCATCTTCTATAATCACAGGAGCAGCTTGCAACGGCTCTAAAACTCCACCAATACCTACTCCTCCGCTTAGATGCACATTTTTACCAATCTGCGCACAGCTACCTACTGTAGCCCATGTATCCACCATAGTTCCGCTGTCTACATACGCCCCAATATTCACATAAGAAGGCATCAAAATAGCCCCCGAAGCGATAAAAGCACCCTCTCTCGCCACTGCATGAGGAACAACACGAACCCCCTTCTCTGCATAGTTTTTCTTTAATGGAATTTTGTCATGGAACTCAAAAGGCCCTACCTCTATCGTTTTCATCTGCTGGATAGGGAAATACATCACCACCGCTTTTTTCACCCATTCATTCACCTGCCATCCATCAGAAACAGGCTCTGCTACTCTTATTTTCCCTAAATCCAGTTCACAGATTACAGAGCGAACAGCCTCCTGATAATCAGCTTGTTTTAATAATTCTCTATTTTCCCAAGCCTCTTCTATTTTTTGTTGTAAACTCATTTTTTATTACTAATTAAAATTTATATATTCAAAATTCACATTTTAAAGAACTCTTCTCGCGAAAAGAAAAGCC
>CAUQMH010000130.1:0-3370 GCA_963519075.1 uncultured Flavobacteriaceae bacterium | reverse complement strand
TAAAATAGTCTGTCGATTTTAAGGACAGGCTATTTTTGTTTCTAAAATATCCATCTTTTCTAATTTCATAGAGTTCAAAAAAATTCGTAAATTTCCAATGTTTTTCTTGTTTTATAAAAAATCATAAAATCATGGGACATTCACACGAGGGACACTGCCACCACCATAGCGTAAGCAGTCTGGAAAATATCAACAGGGCGTTTTACATCGGTATCGGTCTGAATCTGCTCTACACCGTGATAGAATTTGCGGTCGGTTTTAAAATCAATTCTTTGGCTTTAATCTCTGATGCGAGCCATAATCTGAGCGATGTCGCCAGTCTAGGGATTTCGCTCGTAGGTATCATTCTCGCCCAAAAAGCCAGCACGCACAGCCTGACCTACGGCTACAAAAAAGCCTCAATTTTGGCTTCACTCATCAATGCTATTCTGCTGGTGTTCATTGTCTTTAAAATCATCATAGAAGCTGTGGAACGGCTGAATACGCCGCCACAAATGGAGAGCAGCGGCATCATCATCACTGCTGCGATAGGCGTGGTTATCAATGCTGTTTCGGCGTTTCTTTTTTATAAAGGACAAAAACACGATATCAACATCAAGGGGGCTTTTCTGCACCTGATGGTAGATGCTTTGGTTTCGGTGGGTGTGATTATCTCTGGGGTGATTATCTATTTCACAGGCTGGAATCTCGCGGATGTGGTGATTAGTTTCATCATCGCTGTGGTAATTTTGATTTCTACTTGGGGACTTTTGACGGAAAGCGTTAAACTCAGCCTAAACGGCGTGCCAGAGGGCATTAATCCCAATGAAATCCAAAAACTGATAGAAGAAATCCCTGCCATAGAACAGACCCACCACCTCCATATATGGGCGATGAGCAGCTCTGAAAACGCCCTGACCGTCCATCTGGTGGTAAATGAGGGTATAAGTTTCCAAGAAATGGAACAAATAAAAAAGGAACTCCGCCACAAGCTGGAACATCACAACATCCAGCATTCTACCTTTGAAATAGAAAGCTCTGGCTGTAAATGCGACCAAGAGTTTTGTAAATAACAAAAACAGCCGTTCACATCGGAATGGCTGTTTTTTATTTATATTTTTGATTCTACGCATCTATATTAGCATAGACTGCGTTCTTTTCTATAAATTCTCTTCTTGGCGGA
The DNA here is from genome assembly GCA_963519075.1 of uncultured Flavobacteriaceae bacterium. Classification (GTDB taxonomy): domain Bacteria; phylum Bacteroidota; class Bacteroidia; order Flavobacteriales; family Weeksellaceae; genus JABCPE02. The sequence continues at coordinate 2,208 of CAUQMH010000130.1, read as the reverse complement.
ACTTCATCTCCCATCAGCATAGAGAAAATTCTGTCAGCTTCTCCTGCATTTTCTATAGTCACCTGTTTTAGGATTCTATTTTCTGGGTTAAGTGTAGTTTCCCAAAGCTGCTCTGCATTCATCTCCCCAAGACCCTTGTATCGCTGGATTTCCACGCCTCTGCCATCTACAGAAAGTTCTTTGGTAAGCTCCTCTCTCTCCTTGTCATTCCATGCGTAGAGTTTTTTATTTCCTCTCTTCAGAAGATATAGCGGCGGTGATGCGATATATACATACCCATTCTCTATAAGCTCTTTCATGTAGCGGAAGAAGAATGTAAGAATAAGCGTAGAAATATGTGAACCATCTATATCGGCATCGGTCATAATTACTATTTTATGATATCTTAGTTTAGACAAGTTCAGTGCTTTGCTGTCCTCCTCTGTTCCTACAGAAACCCCAAGTGCCGTATAAATATTTTTAATCTCATCATTATCATAAACTTTGTGAAGCATAGATTTTTCCACATTCAGAATCTTACCTCTCAGCGGTAAAATCGCTTGGAAATTTCTATCTCTTCCTCCTTTGGCTGTTCCTCCCGCAGAGTCTCCCTCTACTAGGAAAATTTCGCTTATAGATGGGTCTTTAGATGAACAGTCGGCTAATTTCCCTGGCAGACCAGAGCCTCCCAATGGCGATTTTCTCTGCACCATTTCACGGGCTTTCTTCGCTGCCTGACGAGCTTTCGCTGCTAAAACTACTTTTTGGACAATCTGCTTGGCTTCGTTTGGATTTTCTTCAAGGAAGTTAGAAAGCATCTCTCCCACTATCTTATCCACAGCACCAGAAACTTCGGAGTTCCCAAGTTTAGTCTTAGTCTGTCCCTCAAACTGAGGCTCCATTACTTTCACGGAAATCACCGCTGTAAGCCCCTCACGGAAGTCATCTCCTGTAACTTCCACTTTTTCTTTCTGTGGAATTCCTAGTTCATCAGCATATTTTTTGAGCGTTCTAGTTAAAGCTCTTCTAAAACCAGCCAAATGAGTTCCTCCCTCATGCGTGTTAATATTATTTACATAAGAATGCAGGTTTTCGTTAAACGAAGTATTATATCTCATCGCTACTTCCACAGGAATATTATCTCGCTCTCCTTCCATGAAGATAACATCCATTATCCCCTCTCTGTTTCCATCGATGAACTCTACAAACTCCTTCAGTCCTCCTTCAGAATAGAAAGTTTCGCTTTTAAACTCTCCGTTTTCCTCTTTTACTCTTTCATCTGTAAGAGTGATGGTAATACCTTTATTGAGAAAAGCCAACTCGCGAAGACGAGCCGCCAATGTATCATAGTTATATACTAATTCATTAAAAATAGATGCATCTGGCTGGAAAAACACCTCTGTCCCAGTAATCTCTGAAGCACCGATTTCCTCAACATTTCTAAGAGCCTTACCTTGCGAATATTTCTGCTGGTAAATTTTACCATCTCTCTGAACAGTAGCAATCAACGATGTAGAAAGCGCATTCACACACGAAACTCCTACACCATGAAGCCCCCCAGATACTTTATAAGAATCTTTATCAAACTTACCTCCTGCACCTATTTTGGTCATTACCACCTCTAGAGCAGATTTTTGTTCTTTTTCGTGGAAATCCACTGGAATACCTCGCCCATTATCTCTTACAGAAATACCATTTCCTTCATGAATCGTTACCGAAATAGTATCACAATATCCTGCCAAAGCCTCATCTATAGAGTTATCCACCACCTCATAAACCAAGTGATGAAGCCCTCTAACCCCCACATCTCCAATGTACATTGACGGTCTGAGACGCACATGCTCAATACCTTCCAATGCCTGAATACTACTCGCTGTATACTGTTTTTCGCTCATGTATTTTCAAAAATTTAGTGAATTACAAAGATACATATTTTTTTGATAAAAATCAGTGTTTTTTGAACGAGAAATAAATTTTATATTTGGGAAATTTTATAAAAAATGAAAAAGAGCAACAATCTCTTGCTTCAAATCCTGATTGCTATTATTTTAGGAATAATTTTTGGGAAATTTGTAAATCAAGAATTTCTAAAAATCTTTCTTACCTTCAATGGGCTGTTTAGTCAGTTTCTCGGGTTCTGTATCCCTTTGATTATCATAGGATTGATAGTCCCATCAATAGGAAAACTAGGCGGAACAGCCAGTAAAATAGTGCTTGTAACGGCAGGAT
>CAUQMH010000129.1:0-3382 GCA_963519075.1 uncultured Flavobacteriaceae bacterium | reverse complement strand
AAAATCAAACATAATGAAAAATTTATTATCAGGAATTTTATTCCTTTTCGGTGTGGTATTTTCTTTTGCACAGAATGATAGAGAAGTTGGCGATTTTACTTCTCTGAAAGTCTATGACAGGATTTCTGTAGAGCTTATAGAATCCAAGAAAAATAAAGTGGAAATCATAGGCGACGGCAGTTCTAAAATCCAAGTAATCAATAAAAACGGAGAACTAAAAATCCGTACTAAAACTCTGAAACTTCTGCAAGGAGATGATGTTAAAGTAAAGGTTTATTACAATGACCTTAGCGATATTCAGGCAAGTCAAGGTTCGGAAATCACTTCTAATGATGTATTGAAAGCCAATCTGCTCAAAATCACTTCTAATGAAGGTTCTAAAATCCAACTGAAAGTGGATGTGAAACAGCTGAATGTAAGAGGAAACTCTGGCGGCGAAGTAGAACTTTCAGGAAATGCAGATATTCAGGAAATCGTGATGAACTCTGGTGCAAAATACAAAGGCGATGACAATGAGGGCGAAAATGTTTCCGTAACTGTAAATGCAGGCGGAAATGCTGAAGTCTATGCTTCCAAAGCTGTAAATGCCACCGTGAGAGCAGGCGGAAGAATAGAAATCCACGGAAACCCAAAACAAAGAGATGTAAAAAAAGTAGTAGGCGGAGTTATAGAATTTAAATAAGAGAAAGCACCCAGATTATATTCTGGGTGTTTTTTATTCCGAAAAAAGATTTTCTTCTTCCTTTTCGAAGAAAGTGTCTATCAGTAGATTTTCTTTTTGTGATGCTGCTACAGCGAGCTGGTCGGCTCTTTCATTTTGTGGATGTCCTGCGTGGCCTTTTATCCAATGGAAAGTAGGTTTATACTTGTTGAAAAGCGGGATAAATCTTCGCCACAGGTCAGGATTTTTTACATTTTTAAAGCCTTTTTTTATCCAGCCGAAAATCCAGTTTTTATTTACCGCATCGGCTACATATTTACTGTCGGTAAAGATATGAATATCATGCCCTTCTTCTTTGAGGTTTTCCAGAGCTGTGATTACCGCGAGAAGTTCCATTCGGTTGTTGGTTGTCAGTCGAAATCCTTCCGAAAAGCATTTTTCATAGTTTTTCTCTGGCGCCTGCATGATGATGCCATAGCCACCTTTCCCAGGGTTGCCACTACATGCACCATCAGTATAGATTTCTATTTTCATATTTTTAGAAAGGCATGTCATCTTCATCATTCATAGATGAAGCAGAAAGGTTGTTTTTAGGTAAATCAAATGCCGCCGAAGGGTCTATACTTACTCGGATATTATCAAAAGCATTCTGATTTGGTTGTGCATAAGAAGGCTCATTAGTTCCAAATAAATCCAAATCCGAGAACTTTGCTAAACTTGATTGGAACGAAAGCCTTACATCTGTAACGGCTCCATTCCTGTGCTTTCCGATGATGAGCTCCGCCTGTCCAGCAGATGGGCTTCCATCTTCCCAGTTTTCTATTTTGTAATATTCGGGACGGAAGAGGAAAGAAACAATATCGGCATCCTGCTCAATCGCTCCTGATTCCCTCAAATCCGAAAGCTGAGGTCGTTTGTTTGGTCTTCCCTCGACACCTCTGGATAGCTGAGAAAGAGCAATCACAGGAACATTAAGTTCTTTTGCGATGGCTTTTAGGGAACGCGAAATAGTAGCAATCTCCTGCTCTCGGTTTCCTGAGCCTTTTCCACCATTGTTTGCGGTCATCAGTTGGAGATAATCCACCATGATGATTTTCACGCCGTGCTGCATTACGAGTCTTCGGCATTTAGCTCTAAAATCAAATACAGAAAGCGCAGGCGTTTCATCTATGTAGAGAGGAGCATTTTCCAGCTCAGACACATTGTTAAACAGTCTTTGCCATTCCTCGTCGCTCATTTGTCCTTTTCTCAGTTTTTCGGATGAAATGCCCGTTTCGGAGGCTATCATCCTTGTGATGAGCTGTACAGAGGCCATCTCTAGAGAGAAAAGAGCCATTGGGATTTGGTGCTGAACGGCGATGTTTCTTGCCATGGAAAGCAGGAAAGCCGTTTTACCCATCGCAGGACGCGCCGCGATGATGATGAGGTCAGAATTTTGCCAGCCTCCAGTTTCTTTATCCACATCTCTAAAGCCCGAAGGAACTCCAGAAAGCCCTTCCTTGTCTTTTAGAGCTTTGATTTTATCGATGGCTTCTTTTACCAAGGAATTAGCTGTATCGAAACCTTTTTTGATGGTTCCGTTTGTGATTTCAAAGAAACCTTGTTCTGCTTTATCCAAAAGCTCGAAAACATCGGTAGATTCTTTGTAAGAACTATCGATAACATTGGCAGAAACATTGATAAGTGAGCGGAGGATGTATTTCTCCAAAATGATTCTCACATGGTATTCTATATGCGCAGAAGAGCTCACCACAGTGGTAAGCTCTATGATGTAGTGATCGCCTCCTGCTAGGCTGAGTTTTTCGGTACGTTTCAGTTCCTGAATTATGGTCACCATATCCACAGGATGATTGTTTTCATAAAGTTTTAGAATCGCTCTGAAAATTTCCTGATGCCTCGGGTCGTAGAAAACCTCTGGTTTTAGCAAGTCTATGGAGTGGTCTAGACCTTTCTTGTCAATCAAAAAAGTTCCTATTACGAGTTTTTCAAATTCGACTGCATTAGGCGGAACTTTCCCTTGAGAAATAGACAGTTCCTTTGCAAAATTTCCATGCGTGAGAGATGATAATGTTTCTTTTTGTACCATGTGACAAAGATAAAGATTAAACTCTCAAAATTCTACGCAATGTTGAAAAGTAACCATAATTTGTAGCAAACAACTATAAATCAATGATTTATAAGTTTTATAAATGTTAATAAAATTGCATAAAAAATCCAGTATATTTTTTAGTTTTCTTCTTTTTATGTATTTAGCAATATTAAATCATTTATACTGAATAAATAATTGATTTTAAAAGTATTGTATTGTAATAATTTAAGTAATTGTTTAATAATTAAAAAGAAAATCAATACAAAACCAATTCCTACAGCTGCTGCTTCCGTAAAGATGAAAAAATAAAGCGAATAGAAATTAAATATGAATTTTTGAGAGTGTTATGTTTTTCTATTTTTGAACTAAATTTAGAAAATATTAAAATAATCATTAAATTTGCAATCCTAAAAAGATTTTGGAATGAATAAGTACATAAAATTAGTGATTGCAGGGCTAATGGTAGCAGGAGGAATATTCCTGATGTTCAACAGACAAGTAGGCTGGGGGATAGTATGCGTAGTGCTATCAATAGTTCCTATTATATTGTTTTTTAAGAATGAATATATTCTTTTATCGCTTTGGAAGATGAGAGACCAGAAGCTGGATGAGGTTGCTAGGCTGCTTTCTAA
>CAUQMH010000128.1:0-3412 GCA_963519075.1 uncultured Flavobacteriaceae bacterium | reverse complement strand
TAATAGGATGTGTGTGAATGGGCGCGAAATAGCTACAGAATATTCGGATTGCTGGATGCCTTGGGCTGTTGTTTTTGAGACTGAAAGAATAGAAATAGAATATAAATAAATCATTGTAAAGATTAAAATGAATAAAGATAGAAATTTAGATTATCTAGACCAGTTGGAATCTGAGTCGATTCATATATTTCGTGAAGTGGCAGGGCAGTTTGAGAAACCTGCATTGCTGTTTAGTGGAGGTAAGGACTCTATAGTCTTGGTACATTTGGCTTTGAAGGCTTTTCGTCCGTGTAAATTTCCGTTTCCGCTGGTGCATATTGATACAGGGCATAATTTCCCTGAGGCACTAGAATTTAGAGATAATTTAGTAAAGAAATTAGGCGAAAAACTCATTGTCAGAAAAGTAGAAGATACGATAAAAAAGAAAGGACTTACTGAGCCAAAAGGAAAGTTTGCCAGCCGAAATGCATTGCAAAGTTATACGCTTTTGGACACGATAGAGGAATTTGAGTTTGATGCTTGTATCGGTGGAGCACGCCGTGATGAGGAAAAAGCCAGAGCAAAGGAAAGAATTTTCTCTGTTCGAGATGATTTCGGAGGCTGGGATCCAAAACTTCAGCGCCCAGAATTATGGCATACTTATAACGGAAAAATCCACAAAGGAGAAAATGTGCGTGTTTTCCCTATCAGCAACTGGACAGAGCTGGATGTTTGGAACTACATTCGCCGAGAAAAAATAGAACTTCCTTCGGTTTATTTCTCTCACGAAAGAGAAGTGATTGACCACCAGGGACAGCTGATAGCAGTTTCTCCATATATCCAAATTGATGAAAATGATGTGATTCTGAAGAAGAAAGTTCGCTATCGTACCGTGGGAGATATGACTTGTACTGCGGCGGTGGAGTCTGAAGCTTACATCATAGATGATATTATCAACGAAATTACAGCCACTCGTACCAGTGAGAGAGGAGAAACGCGTATCGATGATAAAATATCAGAAGCGGCAATGGAGGACAGAAAGAAAAACGGGTATTTTTAACTCTAGTTGTTTATTGATGAAAGATAAGATAAGTATACCAGAGGAAGTATTAAAAGCCTTTACAAATAAAGAATATTTATTTTTAAAAGAGATATATGATTTTATTTTATCTCAAAATAAAAGTATTATAGGTACCCAATATAAAGATATGGCATCTTTTACAGCAGGAGTGAGAGGATATATAGAGAGACATTCTTCTGATTCTGATGTATATGGAGGAAAAGAGGATTTGTTTTATTCTGTTTTAGGAAAAGGAGAAGGGTTGTGGGGAATAAGAAGAAGTAGAAGTTTAGAAACAGATTTAGAAACAGATTTAGAAACAGATAAAAAGGTTGAGATAAATGTAAGATTAACGCAATCTGAGTTTCGAAATAAAATGCTTAAGCAATTTGAAAAAAGGTGTGTAATTACAGGAATAGATATACCATCTTTATTGGTGGCAAGTCATATAAAGCCATGGAGTAAGTCAGATAAAAAAGAAAAAATGGATGAAAACAATGGATTACTATTATCAGTTCATATAGATGCATTATTTGATAAAGGATTAATAAGCTTTGATTCTTCAGGTAATATGGTCTATTTAGATAATATGATTAAGGATTTATTTATCCATAGTTTTAAGAATGTGAAGCAAAAATTGGATGAAAAATATTTAACAAAAACCAGAATAGAATATTTAGAGTGGCATTTTAATTATCATAAGAAAAACAAATGGATATATTAAGATTTTTAACGGCAGGAAGTGTAGATGATGGAAAAAGTACCCTCATCGGAAGACTTCTCTACGACAGCAAAAATATATTAGTAGACCAGCTGGAAGCCATCGAAAGAAGCACCAAAAATCGTGAAGATGGAGAGGTGGATTTGGCTCTTTTGACTGATGGGCTTCGTGCAGAAAGAGAGCAGGGAATCACCATAGATGTAGCGTATAAATATTTCTCCACACCGAAGAGAAAATTCATCATCGCTGATGCACCAGGGCATATCCAGTACACGCGAAACATGGTAACAGGAGCGTCCAATGCAGATTTGATTATTATCTTGGTGGATGCCAGAAATGGCGTGATAGAGCAGACAAAAAGACACTCTATCATTGCTTCACTCTTGAATATTCCACATGTAGTGGTGGCAATAAATAAAATGGACTTGGTGGATTATTCCGAAGAAAAGTTCAATGAGATTGTAAAAGAATACGAAAAAGTTGCCAATTCATTAGCTTTAAAGGATGTTAAATTCATTCCTATCAGCGCAAAGGATGGTGACAATGTAGTAGATAAGTCCGAAAAAATGCCTTGGTATAAAGGGTTCGCGCTACTGAATCTTTTGGAAACGGTAGAGCTTCAGACTTCTCTAAATCATGTGAATGGAAGGTTCCCAGTGCAGCTGGTTCTTCGTCCGCAGGTGGATGAGCTTCATGATTACAGAGGCTATGCAGGAAAGGTGGAAAGTGGAGTTTTCGCAGTGAATGACAAGGTAAAAATCTACCCATCTAATATAGAAACTACCATAAAAGTTATAGAAGTCGGCGGTAAGGAAGTTCAGGAATGCTTCGCTCCACAAAGTGCCGTGCTTCATCTGGCGGATGATATAGACATTAGCCGAGGAGATTTGATAGCGAAGGAAGATAATTTGCTGAAAACTGGACAAGACATCGAGGCGCTTGTGTGCTGGATGGATGAAAAACCTTTGACTATCGGGACTAAATACCTGCTTCAGCATAACAGCAAAACAGTAATCGCTATGGTGAAGGAAATCTGCTACCGACTGGATGTAAATACCCTTGAAAAGGAGATGACTCCAGCCAATGCAGGACTAAACGAGGTGGTAGAAGTTCTACTGAAAACCTCTGCGCCGTTGAGCTATGACAGCTATCAAAGCATTCGTGAAAATGGAAGTGCTATCTTGATAGACCAGACTAGTTTTGTGACGGTGGGAGCAGTTTTGTTTAAATAAAATAGTTCAAACCAAATAATAAATCCTCTTCACACGAAGAGGATTTATTTCTAATTTTTATAAAAAGCCTATTTGTCGGGCATTTTTTTTGGGTTGATTTCTCCTGAGTTGTTGTAGAAAGTATATTCTGTAAAATCATCTTTGGCAACCATTCCATTTGCGGCTACGAAGACATTCCCTTCTTTATCAGAAATAAAAACCGAATCTTTGGTGTACATATGTTTATTTCTCTTGTCCCAGTAGATGGATTTCATCACGAAAGTCTGTCCCTCGCTATTGGTCACTTTCACTCCGCCTTTGGCTTCATAATATTCTTTTTTTTCTATGAATTTGGCATAATTGGCTTTCAGAGTTCCAGGAATATCAGGATTTTTTTTGTCATAAAATTCAAGATAAATCCCTTTTTTTGCTTCTATATAT
>CAUQMH010000127.1:0-3420 GCA_963519075.1 uncultured Flavobacteriaceae bacterium | reverse complement strand
TCAAATATAGTTTATTTTACAATACATTCACCTCTCTTTCTAATTTTACTCCAAATTTTTCTTCCACAGAATCTATTATTTTTTGAGAAAAATCAAAAATCTCCTGTCCTTTCGCATTTCCTGTAATATTCACTATTACAAGGGATTGCAGGGCGTGAGTTGCCACATTTCCTATCTGTTTACCCTTCCAGCCGCACTGCTCTATAAGCCATCCTGCTGGGATTTTCACGCCTTCTTCGGTTTTATATCCTTGAATGTCTGCAAACTGAGTTTTCAGCTTATCAAAATACACATCAGACACCACAGGGTTTTTGAAAAAACTTCCTGCATTTCCTACTTTTTTAGGATCTGGGAGTTTGCTCTGCCGAATGCGAACAACTGCCTGTGACACATCCTGAATCGTTGGATTTTTTATTTCCATTTTTTCCAATTCTGACTGGATAGCTCCATATTCCACCTTCAAAATATGCTCTTTTCTTGTCAGTCTAAATGTAACTTCCAGAATAACATATTTACCTTTTCCCTCTCTCTTAAAAAAAGAATCTCTGTATCCGAACTGACACTTTTTCTTATCAAAAACCTCAATCTCCAAAGTACTCAAATTTAGCACCTTACAAAATTCGAAATTATCTTTTATCTCCACGCCATAAGCTCCGATATTTTGGATAGGACAAGTCCCTGCATTCCCTGGAATCAGCGACAAATTCTCTAATCCTCCATAGTTTTTATTCAAACAATACTGAACGAACTGATGCCAGTTTTCTCCCGCTTGGGCAGATACCAGAACTTCATGATCACTGATGATTTCCTCGGAAATTCCCTTTAAATTTAGTTTAATCGCAAGTCCTTCAAAATCCTTCGTGAAAAACAAATTACTTCCTCCTCCCAAAAACAAAAGAGGCATATCCCTAAATTTATGATTTTTCAGCAAATCTAATAATTCTGACTCTGTAGAAACCTCAGCAAAATACCACACAGAAGCCTCCACACCGAAAGTGTTGTAAGGCTTCAGAGAAACATTTTCTAAAATCTGCATATTATCGTGCATTGTATTTTTGAAGAGCATCTTTCAGCAGTTCTACACTTCTCCTCAGGTCTTCTTCTTTCAGCACATAGGCTATTCTTATCTGTCTCTTCCCAAGCTCTGGATTAGAATAGAACCCTCCCGCAGGCGCTACCATAACTGTCTCGTTATTAAGAGAATATTCTTCCAAAAGCCATTGTGCAAATTTCTCTGCATCATCTATCGGAAGTTCTGCCACGCAGTAGAAAGCACCCTTTGGAGTTGGGCAGATTATACCTGGAATTTCGTTTAGTAATTTTACTAATAGATTTCTTCGTTTAGTATATTCTTCGCGAACGTTCTCTATGTATTTCCTGTCGTTTTCGTGGGCTTTTGCAGCTATTATTTGCCCTAAAAGAACTGGGCTTAGTCTGGCTTGTGCAAATTTCATCGCAGCCGCACGAATTAGCTTAGAACGAGTAACCATAAACCCGATACGAACTCCACACATAGAATATCTCTTGGATTCAGAATCTATGATGATGCAGTTTTCTGCTATTTCTGGGAATTCCAGCATAGAGACCTGCTTTGCTCCATCATACACATACTCACGATACACCTCATCTGCGATGATAACAATATCATGTTTCAAGGCTATCTGAGCCAATTTCTGTAATTCCTCTCTTGTATAAAGGTAGCCCGTAGGATTCCCTGGGTTACAGATGAGAATAACTCTGGTTTTTGGAGTAATTTTTTTCTCAAATTCTTCCATAGACGGCAGGGCAAAACCTGTCTCGATAGAAGATGGAACTGCTACTACTTTTACATTGATATGATTAGAAAAACCATTGTAATTCGCGTAGTATGGTTCTGGGATAATTATCTCATCACCATCATCACAAAGCGTAGCAAGTGCAATACTCAGCGCTTCTGAACCACCATTCGTCACGATAAAATTATCCGTTGTCAAATCTGTAAAACCAAGCGAGTGGTAATAAGTCTCCAAAGCCTTTCTGTACTCTATATTTCCCTCAGAAAGAGAGTATTCCAATACTTTTAAATCAATATGTTTCAGCTCCTCCAAAGCCGTTTGCGGCGTTTCTATATCTGGCTGTCCGATATTGAGATGATAGACTTTTACACCTTTTTGTTTCGCTTGTAATGCATACGGAACAAGTTTTCTGATTGGTGAAGCAGGCATTTTTTCTGCTCTTTGTGATATTTTTGGCATGATAGATTGTATTTTATGAAACAAATTTACAATTTTATTTCTCTATTATGGTAGAATATTTCTACCTATTTTTGATAATATTTTTCTTAATTTTAGTGAAACTTATCTTTTTACAAAATTCTGTTCTTTAAAGATGAATTTCCACTTGTTTTTCATTAGTTTTGTCCTGCCAGTAGTTTTTGTAAGTTTGGAAGGTATCCTCTACTATTTCATAAAGTTTAAAACAATTTTGTTTCAATTCCTGGAGATGAACCACACGAATGACAATATGCGGTTCTTCTATCCATTCTAGAGACATCATGCAGTCATCCATAGAGTTTAAACTCATCCAAAAATAACTTGGAAACTGAAAAACTTCATTCATTTTTCGTAAAAAATCTGCTTCTGTCTTTATATTTCGGACATCGATAAAATATTCTAATGTTTGTTTTCGAAAGTCTAATCGTGTTTCGTTCATTTATTTTGATTATTTTTTAGTTAAAAAACTCCCAACAATTTGACAAAAGCCAAATGCAAGTGTAAAAATACATTTATTTTGAATAAATTTGCCTTTTCAAATCATATAAAATGACAAAAAAACAAATCTATTTGAGTGTGATTTTTGGAGCTATTTTCATTGTAGCTTTGTGTGATTTTCTTCCTGGTTTAAAGAAAAAATCCGATTTTGACACTCCAGAAGTCGTTGGTTATCAATACAAAAAAGATTCATCCAAGACAAAAGACCCATACGGCATCGCAGACCAAAAAGGGCGAAACTACATAGAAAAACTTACCGATGAAACCATCGTAATCAACTATGTCAAAAAACACAAAAGACTTCCTGAATACTACATCACCAAAGCAGAAGCCAAAAAACAAGGCTGGAAACCATCCGAAGGAAATCTCTGCGAAGTGCTTCCCAACAGGGCTATCGGTGGTGACCGCTTCAGCAACCGAGAGAAAAAGCTTCCCGACCATGGGAAATACTACGAAGCGGACATAAACTATCGCTGTGGTAGAAGAAACGCTGAACGAATAGTTTTCAATAAAGATGGAGAAGTATGGCTCACTAAAAACCACTATAAAAGTTTTGAAAAACAATAAAATAATTAACTGATAATGAATACGATATACATTGATTTTTCAGAAATCGGCGATATGGAGGATTTCTACGCCCAGCTGAAAGAAAAAATAGAACTTCCTGAGT
>CAUQMH010000126.1:0-3433 GCA_963519075.1 uncultured Flavobacteriaceae bacterium | reverse complement strand
AAAATAGTGCTTGAAACGGCAGGATTGGCTTATTTATCTAAGCATTTAGCAGGTTATGTTTCTTATGGTGTGAGTATCAGCACTTTCCCAAGTCTTTTAGAAGGGCAGTCGCTCAGTGATGTTTCAAAGGTTACTGAAATCAAGCCTTATTTTTCGCTGAGCATTCCTCCTATGTTTGATGTGATGACGGCGCTGGTTTTGGCTTTTATGGTAGGAATAGGAATTTCTAAAATCCACAATTCTACATTATTACAGGTTTTTGAAGAGTTTGAAATCATCATCTCTAATGTGATTGCCCGCATTCTTATTCCACTGCTTCCGTTGTATATTTTTGGAATCTTTTTAGGAATGGCTCATACAGGCGAAGTTTTCACGATTGTTTCTATTTTCATTAAAATTATTGCCATTATTTTTGGGCTTCATATTTTGTTTTTGATATTTTTATTTACCATCGCTGGAATTATCGGAAGAAAAAATCCGTTCACCATGTTGGTAAATATGATACCTGCCTATATCACGGCTCTGGGAACACAGTCTTCGGCAGCTACCATTCCTGTTTCCTTACAACAGACTATCAAAAACGGCGTTTCGGAAAAGGTAGCAAAACTAGTCATTCCTCTTTGTGCAACGATACATTTATCTGGAAGTGCGTTGAAGATAGTTGCTTGCACCATAGCCCTGATGGTAGTACAGCAGATGCCGATTGATTTCTTAGATTACGCAGGATTTATTTTTATGCTTGGCATTGCTATGGTGGCTGCGCCTGGAGTCCCTGGTGGTGCTATTATGGCGGCTATCGGAATCATCGGTTCTATGCTGGGATTTGATGAAAAAAGCCAAGCGTTGATGATTTCTCTCTACATTGCTATGGACAGCTTCGGAACGGCTGGAAATGTCACAGGAGACTGCGCAATAGCCGTAATTACGGATACCATTTTGGGTGAAAAACAGAAAACTAACGACTAAATGAAAGAAAAGTTTTTACAAACTCTTTGGGAAAACAAGGTTTTTAATCCGCTCTTGTTCAAGGATACGGACGGAAACCCTATCGAAATCCTAGATTTTGGAAAACTGAATAGCAATGCTGGTCCTGATTTTCATTCGGTAAAAATAAAAACGCAAGGCATCACATTCTTTGGAAATGTTGAGTTTCATGTAAAATCTTCCGACTGGCTTCTACACAAACATTCGGAACAAAAAGATTATCAGTCCATTATCCTTCATATCGTTTTTGAACACGACCAAGAAATTTCGGAACTGAAAGAAAGAAACATTCCTACACTGGAACTGAAAAACTATATTGATAACTCTGATTTTCAACACTATAACTTTGATAAAGAAAAGGATTTTATTCCTTGCGAAGATATTTTCAGCATCAAAAAAATCCCAAATTATTTTTCCGAAGAAATTGTTTTGCAAAAATTAGAGGAAAAAGACAAAGAAATCAGACAAGAACTTTTAGCAACAAAAAACGATTACGAGGCAGTTTTATTCCAGAGAATAGCCAACTCTTTCGGGCTGAAAGTAAATTCGGAAATTTTTCTCCAAATTGCGCAAAGCATTGATTTTAAAATCATTAAAAAAATTTCTCAAAATCCTTTTCAGCTGGAAAGTCTCTTATTTGGGAAAGCAGATTTGCTAAATAATACGGAAAAAGACAGTCAAAAATGGCTGAAAGAATTTGAGTTTTTAAGGGCGAAATTTGGGATAAACGACATCGTTTTTCCTGCTAAATTTATGCGGATGATGCCCATTTCGTTCCCTACTATAAGGCTCTCACAGCTGGCTCAGTTGTATTTTCGGCATCAGAATTTATTTTCAAAAATCATCCATGCAACAAGCGTAGAGGAGCTGAAAAACTTATTCAAAGACATAAAAACCTCCGAATACTGGGAAAATCACTATGTTTTCGGAAAAGAAAGCGAAGCAAAAACCAAAAAACTTTCAGAGGATTTTATAGAAATCATTTTACTGAACGCCATACTGCCTGTAATTTACTCTTACCACAAGGAAAAAATTGATAATCAGAAAATTATATTTGATTTTTACCGAAATCTAAAACCTGAGAAAAACTCCATTATCAAACAATGGAAAAATTTAGGCGCGAAGATAAAATCAGCCCTAGATTCCCAAGCGTTCTTATATCTATACAAAAACTGGTGCAGCCAGAAAAGATGTTTAGAATGTTGTCAAACGCAATTTTAATTTAAATTTAAACCAAATGATTTTTACTCTAAACAACATACAGATACAACCCGCAAAAGGAGAAGACCACGGACATATTTTCTCCTCATACTGCGCATCTTTCCCTGCTGATGAGCGAAGAGATGAGGAGCAGTTTTATAAACTTTTAGAAAACCGCCACTGCAAGATATTGTCCATTTTCAAAGGAGAAAATCTCGCTGGATACCTCATTATATGGGATTTTTCGGAGTTTACATTTATAGAGCATTTTGAGATTTTCGAAGCTCTTCGTGGCGCTAATTTAGGCTCTACAATTCTGTCTATTTTGACTGAAAATCTCGGAAATATCGTGCTAGAAACCGAACCCAAAGAACTCAGCGACATAGCTGAGCGAAGAGTAGGTTTTTACCAAAAAAATGGTTTTTCTATTTTGGACAAAAGTTATATCCAGCCGAGCTACAGCCAAGATAAAAACCCGCTGAATCTCTGGCTAATGGGAACTTTTGAGCCTGATAATCTGACTCAGACCATTGCAGAAATTCATAAAATCGTATATCAAAATTAAGTCTAACCCAATAAAATAATCACTCATGAACCTCAAATCTAAAATCGGAAATTATACTTTCGAAAATCCACTGATGAACGCCTCTGGATGCTGGTGCGAATCAGAAGAAAAACTAAATGAACTTCACCTCTCTGACTGCGGAAGTTTCGTAACCAAAAGTGCCACAGCGAAATACCGCGAAGGAAATCCATCGCCGCGATATGTGGAAGTACCACTAGGAACTATCAACTCCATGGGACTGCCTAATGAAGGGCTGGACTACTATCTCGATTATGCCCTAAAAT
Source organism: uncultured Flavobacteriaceae bacterium (assembly GCA_963519075.1). GTDB lineage: Bacteria > Bacteroidota > Bacteroidia > Flavobacteriales > Weeksellaceae > JABCPE02. The sequence continues at coordinate 400 of CAUQMH010000126.1, read as the reverse complement.
TCCAAGAAAAGCACGAACAAACCATCTTCCTCTCCGTGGCAGGAATGTCTTTTGAGGAAAATATGGAAATGCTGAAAAAAGTAAATTCATCTGATTTTAAAGGCATTATAGAACTTAACCTCTCTTGTCCTAATGTCCCTGGAAAACCTCAAACAGGCTATGATTTTGAGGCTACAGAACGAATTTTACAAGAAGTTTTTACTTTCATCAAAAAACCTTTGGGCGTAAAACTTCCGCCTTATTTCGATATGGCTCATTTTGACAAAATTGCAGAAGTGCTGAATAAATTCCCGCTCCACTATGTGAATTGTATCAATTCCATCGGAAACGGGCTCTATATCGACACGGAAAAAGAAGAAGTCGTTATCAAACCAAAGGATGGATTTGGCGGAATCGGCGG
>CAUQMH010000125.1:0-3633 GCA_963519075.1 uncultured Flavobacteriaceae bacterium | reverse complement strand
GAATGAAATTTACCAAGAAATCAAAGGTAAAACCAGCAAAGAGGAAGTTTATTCGGCGATTGACACTGCTTTAAAACCATTTATCAAAAACCTTATGCGTGAGGTAGTTACGGAGGACATTGCCCGACTGACAGAGCTTCCTTTCATGAGAATTTCGCGCTACGATAGAGATAAAGCGCTGGAAAACATCGCTGCACTAGAGGACAGAATGGAGCAGGTGAAACATGATTTAGAAAACTTGGTGGATTATGCCATAAATTATTTCCAAAACATTCAGAAAAAATATGGAAAAGACAAGCCTCGCCATACGGAAATTCGTGTTTTTGACAACATAGATGCGACCAATGTAGCGGTAGCAAACGAGAAATTCTACATCAACAGAGCCGAAGGATTCGTCGGAACTTCGCTTAAAAAAGATGAATATGTTTTTGACTGTTCAGATCTGGATGACATCATCACTTTCCGAAAAGATGGAACGATGCAGGTGACCAAAGTGGAAGCGAAAACCTTCATCGGAAAAGATATTCTGCATGTAGGCGTATGGAAAAAGAATGACAAGCGAACCGTTTATAACATGGTCTACCGCGAGGGAAAAGACGGTCCATATTACATGAAAAGGTTCTCGGTAATGGGAGTTATCCGAAATAATGAATACAAACTTGCTTCGGATGTAAAAGGCTCGGAAGTGCTGTATTTTTCTGCAAATCCAAACGGTGAGGCCGAAATCATCAGTGTTTTACTAAAACCTAATGCCAGAATCAGAAAAAATAGAATCGATATAGATTTCTCTGATTTAGCGATAAAAGGGCGTGATTCCAAAGGAAATCTCGTAACGAAATATGCCGTTAAAAAAATAGAATTAAAAGAAGAGGGCATCTCCACGCTGGCTCCAAGAAAAATTTGGTTTGATGAGAGCGTAAGAAGGCTGAATGTGGAAGGCAGAGGAATCCTGCTGGGCAGTTTTAAAGGAGATGATAAAATACTGACTATCAATACCAAAGGAGAAGCAAAACTGATTTCGTTTGACCTGATGAATCGTTTTGATGATGATTATCTGATTTTGGAAAAATGGCATCCAGAACAGGCTATTTCGTGCATTTATTATGACGGCGAAAAGGATATTTATTTCATCAAACGATTTTTATTAGAAAACACGGCTAATATTCAGAACTTTATGCCGAGTGAGCATCCTAAATCCTTCATAGAATTCGTGGGAACCAGCGATGGCTGCACGGCAGAAATTATCTTTGCAAAAGATAAAAATGGAAAGGAAAAAGAGCCAGAAACCATTGATATTGATGACTTTATCTCCATAAAAGGAATAAAAGCAATGGGAAATCAGTTCGTGAAAGAGAAAATAAAATCCATAAATATCACAATTCCAGAACCAAAGGAAGAGGAAGAAGAAGAACCTGTACAGCAGGAAGAAACGGATATTCCAGAAGATGGAGTTATAGGAGATTTATTTAACTGATTTTGAGATGTCTACCGAGTTATTAGAAAGATTTTTGCCTCCAAACAGCATGCCCTACCTAAAAAAATGGCTGGAAGGGCATATGTGCCATATCAAAGTCACAAAAAACAGGCACAGCAAATTAGGAGATTATAAATCAATGTCTAATAACTCCCACCAAATAACCATCAATGGAACGCTGGAACCAGAGCTTTTTTTCTTTGTCTTTACGCATGAAATCGCTCATTTAGTGGCTTTTCATGAAAAGAAAAATATTCTTCCACATGGAAAAGAATGGAAGGCGACCTTTCAGAAAATGCTTTTGGAGAGTATTTCGATTTATTCCGAGGAGCTAAGACCTTTGATTTTAAATTTTTCTAAAAATCCGAAAGCCAACTTCATGTCCAGTCCAGAGCTGGTAAAATATTTTGACAGCGAACACTCTGATAATAAAGCCTATGTGGAGGATTTGCCCATTGGAGAAAAATTTATTTATCAAACGGACATTTACCAGATAGAAGAAAAGAAGAAAAAGCGTTACCTTTGCAAAAATCTCAGTACAGGGAGAATGTATTTATTCAAATCCTGCGCGAGAGTAGAGCGGACAAAATAATGACTAACGAAAGAAAATGAACCCAAATAATAACTATTGTGTCATAATGGCGGGCGGCATCGGAAGCCGTTTTTGGCCTATGAGTACGGCTAAATTTCCTAAACAGTTCCATGATATCTTGGGAACAGGAAAGACCATGATACAGCAGACCTTTGAGCGGATAAAGCAGATTGTCCCTGTGGAAAATATTTTTGTGGTAACCAATAAGGAATATTTGGAACTTACGGCTGCTCAAATTCCTGAACTTGACAAGAAAAACATCATCGGAGAACCTATGATGAGAAATACTGCAGCGTGTAACATCTACATAACCAATAAAATAGCAAAAATAAACCCAAATGCTAACATCGTTGTACTGCCCGCAGATCATTTGATTTTAAAAGAAAAAACTTTTTGTGAAAAGATAGAGTTTGCTTTTGAAAAGGCGAGCCAGAACGACTATCTCATCACGCTCGGGATACAGCCTACACGCCCTGACACAGGCTATGGCTACATTCAGTTTTCAGAAGAAAAATCTGCTGAAATATGCAAAGTAAAAACTTTCACTGAAAAGCCTAATTTAGAAACGGCAGAAAAATTCTTAGCAACGAAAGAATATCTTTGGAATGCTGGGATTTTCATCTGGAATGTGAAATCTATCCAAAAAGCCTTTGAAAACTATCTTCCAAAAATGGCAGAACAGTTTAAAACAGAGGTATATAACACCAAAAAAGAAGCTCCATACATAGAGGAAATTTATCCTAATGTAGAAAAAATATCGATAGACAACGGAATTTTAGAAAAGGCTGATAATGTCTATGTAATTCCTGCTGACTTGGGCTGGTCTGATTTGGGAACTTGGACTTCTGTATTTGAAAATGCTGAGCGAGATGAAAATAACAACACCATCGCCAAAAACTGCAATGTTTATAATGCAAAAGGAAATATCATCAGACTCAAAAACCCTGAAAAAACTGCTGTGGTCGATGGACTTACAGGCTATATAGTGATAGATACAGAGGAGGCTCTGCTCATCTGCCCAAGGAGTAATGACCAGCTTATCAAGGAATATGTGGCTGATTTAGAAAGCAAAAAATAGAAGAAATGTTTCGTTTGTTATCAAAGAGAACCAATTTATTTTCAGTTCCTACTTACATAGGAGCTTTATTGCTTTTTATTTTAATTTCAAACGATTTAGAAATTAAATTTTCTAACATTTTCTCTACCACTATAGCCTTTGCGGGGCTGGCTCTGGGCTATGTTTTGTTTAATAAAATTTCGCTAAATAGAAAAACTCACCTGCCGCTGTTCCTGTACTCTATTTTTATTTTTTCATTTTATGATGGAAATCTAGATGTAGGGATTTCTATGGCGCTATTTACGAGTTCTATTTTATTATTTTTCTTCACTAGTGAAAATGATAAAATCAGAAGTGATTCTTTCCTTTTGGTCGGTAGCATTCTGGGTGTCAGTTATATTTTCTTGCCGACGACTTGGACACTTTTTATTTTTGTAATTATCCACATCATTACCAAATCAGACAAAATATTTCTAAATATTTTCCAGCTTATTTTGGGATGTTTTATGG
>CAUQMH010000124.1:0-3669 GCA_963519075.1 uncultured Flavobacteriaceae bacterium | reverse complement strand
AGTCAAACCTGGAGAAAAAATCCCTGTGGATGGAGTCATCATAGAGGGATATTCTACCATAGACGAAAGTATGATTACAGGCGAGCCTATTCCTGTGGAAAAAAGCATTGATAATCAAGTGATTTCAGGGACTATCAATGGAAATGGAACTTTCCTGATGGAATCCCAGCGTGTAGGAAGCGAAACCCTTTTAGCTCAAATCATTAAAATGGTAAATGATGCCAGCAGAAGCAAAGCACCGATACAAAAACTAACCGACAAAGTCTCCAAAGTATTTGTCCCTGTGGTCGTTTTCATATCCGTTCTTACCTTTGTTTTATGGTGGATTTTTGGCGCCGAACCGAGGTTTTTCAATGCCTTTGTGAATGCTCTGGCCGTGCTGGTCATCGCCTGTCCATGCGCTTTGGGACTTGCTACGCCTATGTCTGTGGTGGTGGGCATCGGTAAAGGTGCTCAAAATGGTATTTTGATTAAAAGCGCCGAAGCTCTGGAACAAATGGAAAAAACAAATGTCCTAATAACAGACAAAACAGGAACGCTCACCGAAGGAAAACCATCGTTAGAATATGTTTTCCCAGCGAAAAATTATACAGAAAACCAAATTATCAATATTTCTGCATCATTAAATAAAAACAGCGAACATCCCCTATCCAAAGCTATTTTGTCTAAATCTGATGCCTCACAGACAGAGGCTGTTTCAGACTTCCAAAATTTGGTTGGAAAAGGAATTGAAGGGATAATTGGCGGTAAAAAATATTTTTTGGGAAATGAAAAATACATCACAGAAAACGCTGTCCATGTAGCAGACGAAATCAAAGAAAAAATCTCAAGTCTTAGCAATAAGGCCTTTACGATTTCGTATCTTATTGAAAATAACACTGTTATAGGATTTTTATGTTTTACCGACAAACTAAAACCAACAGCGAAAAAAGCAGTAGAATTTTTGCAGAGCAAAAACATAGAAGTCATCATGCTTACAGGAGATAACGAGGCAACTGCCCGTGCTGTAGCAAATGAATTAGGAATAAAAAATTATCAAGCCAACTGCCTTCCAGAAGATAAAATCAACAAAATCAAAGAATTACAAAAACAAGGAAAAATAGTAGCAATGACTGGCGATGGTATCAATGACGCCCCTGCCCTTGCACAGGCTGATATAGGAATAGCGATGGGAACAGGGACAGATGTCGCCATAGACAGCGCAGAAATCTCCCTGCTGAAGGGCGATATCTATGGTATAGTAAAAGCAAAAATCCTTTCCGAAAAGATGATGAGAAACATCAAAGAAAACCTGTTCTTTGCATTTATTTATAACACGCTGGGAATACCTGTGGCAGCTGGATTGCTCTACCCTATTTTTGGGATTCTGCTCTCTCCTATGCTTGCAGCAGCAGCGATGAGTTTCAGCTCTGTTTCTGTAATAGCCAATTCACTAAGGCTAAATTCTATTAAATTATAAAAAAACTCCCAATTTTAGGGAGTTTTTTTGTTTATTTTAACTTGTTATAAGGGAAATTTATCAGCAAAATTAAATGAAAAAATATAACCGTGAAGCCCCATACAGGCTGATTCTGGAAACATAATCTATCTATGTAAATAAGAACTCCATTTCCTACGATGAATAGTAAAATGTAAAGTATTTTGTGTTTCATTATTGTAATATTACAGGTGTTTTACCATCGGTTATGATTACTTTATTATTGGTATTTCTTATGGCTTCTATCCATTTTTCTTGTAAAATCTTGTTGTCAAGTCCTTCGGCTCTTACGCGGTTGGCTTCGGCATCGATTTTGGCTTTTTCAAGATTCATTTTAGAAACTTGGAGTTCATTTTTTACTTGTTCTGCTTGTTGTATTGCATTGTTTCTCAGTTCGATAGCTTTTGCCATAGAAGCAGGAGGTTTAAGCCCTGAAGTCAAATTGTTTAACTGAAAAAATTTATTTTCAAAATCTTTTTTAAGCCTAGTTTCTACTTGTCTTTCAAATGTATTGAGGTTATTCATCAGGCTGTCTGTGGTATAATTTCTGGCCTCTTCTCGGTAGGCATTGGTTACCAGTTTATTCAGGATAGAGTTTTCTACATTGTCCATCATTACCTCTGGCTGGTTTATCCCTAAATGCTTGTAATTGAACACGATATCTACACCTCTACCTCTAATAGGCTGATACTGATAGGAAGGGTCAACAGTGAAAACTCCCGCATCCTTCGCAGAAACCTGCACCGCTTGTGGGTCTCCACTAGTCTCAAACATTGGAACTTGGTAAAGCTCTACCCCTGGGAAGAATGTCCATTGCCGCCCAGAAACAGTTGAAAAATCTTCTTTTCCATTTCTTCCGTAATTTTCCATCAGAACCCCTTCATAGTTGGGTTCTACACGGGAACAGCCATTCATCATTAAAAATACAGCTGCCACAGCTGAACACCCTACGATAACGCCTATAAATGCATTTTTTTTGTTTTGCATAGTCTAAATATGTTTAGCACAAATATAATAAAAATCCCCCAAATTTGGAGGATTTTATTGTTATTCTGTTTTAGCACTTCTTTCTGCTCTTTTTCTGTCTTCTTCAGATAAAAGTTTTTTACGCATTCTGATGAAGTTAGGAGTCACCTCTATACATTCATCGTGCTGGATGTATTCCATACATTCTTCTAGTGAGAAAAGGATTTTCGGAGCGATGCTTCCATCTTTATCCTTACCAGCTGCACGCATGTTGTTCAGCTGTTTTCCTTCCACGATATTTACTACTAAATCCCCAGGTTTGTTCTGTTCTCCCACAATCATACCTGCATATACTTCCTCCCCTGGGTCTACGAAAAATTTACCTCTATCTTGGAGTTTTTCAATGGAATATGCTGTAGTTTGACCTTGGTTTTTAGAGATTAAAACTCCATTATTTCTACCAGCTATTGCACCTTTGAAAGGCTTATAATCCACAAATCTATGTGCCATAATAGCCTCTCCAGCTGTTGCAGTAAGCATTTGGGAACGAAGCCCTATAAGCCCTCTGGATGGAATTTCAAACTCTAAATGCTGCATTTCTCCTTTGGTCTCCATAATGTGCAAATCTCCTTTTCTCTGAGTTGCTAGGTCGATAACTTTGGATGCAAATTCCTCTGGAACATCCACCACCAAAGATTCATACGGCTCACATTTCTCTCCATCAATATCTTTTAAGATAACCTGCGGTTGCCCAATGGTCATTTCGTATCCTTCTCTTCTCATCGTTTCAATCAAAACCGAAAGGTGAAGAATCCCACGACCGAACACCAAGAAAGTATTCGCATCATCAGTTCCTTGAACACGAAGAGCCAAGTTTTTCTCTAATTCTTTTTCTAATCTCTCTTTCAGATGGTTAGAAGTCACATATTTACCATCTTTTCCGAAAAACGGCGAGTTATTGATAGAGAAAGTCATATTCAAAGTAGGCTCATCAATAGCGATTCTCGGCAGCGGCTCTGGATTCTCTAAATCTACGAAAGTATCACCAATCTGGAACGCATCAAAACCTACAATCGCACAGATATCACCCGCAAAAACTTCCTCTACCTTTTTCTTTCCTAACCCCTCAAAAACATATAGTTCCTTTACTTTTCCTTTTACTATTTTGTCGCCTTCTTGTGAAAGTCCTATCCATTGCCCTTCTTTTACAGAACCTCTGGTAACTT
>CAUQMH010000123.1:0-3692 GCA_963519075.1 uncultured Flavobacteriaceae bacterium | reverse complement strand
TGAGTCTTGCCTTGGGGAGCGGAGCTACATTTGTCTCGCGAACGCTGGACAGAGAGCCGAAAAGCCTTCGAGAGGTGCTTCTGGAAGCACAGAAACACAGAGGAACTTCTTTTGTGGAAATTTACCAAAATTGCGTGATTTTCAATGATGGAGTTTTTGATGAATTTACCAATAAAGCCACCAAAGAAGAGGCAAATCTCTATCTGGAAAACGGAAAACCTTTGAAATTCGGAAAAGATTTATCCAAGGGAATTATTTTAGAGAATTTTGAACCAAAAATCATTGATATTACCGAAGAGACCGATGAATCAAAGCTTTGGATACATGATGAAACTTCTATCCTGAAAGCCCAAATTTTGGCAAGGTTTAATTTCGATGAAGAATTTTCTGATTTTCCACGGCCTTTCGGTGTTTTTTATAAAAAAAATAGAGCTTCTTACGAAGAAACTTTTACCAATCAGGTAGAAAAAAACAAGCCAGATATGCAGCAAATTCTGAACGGAAATATCACATGGACAGTTTAATTTATATCAAAAAATGGAACGAGTAGCATTTATCATCAATCCTTTCTCCGCGAAAAAAGAATACAAACCTTTCGTAAATGATTTAGAAAAAAGAGTGGAAAAACCATTTTATCTCATTTCTAAATCGATAGAGGACACTTTTTCTTTTATGGAAAATAATATGGACAAGGTGGATATTTTCGTGGCTGTGGGCGGCGATGGAACAATATCTACGGTAGCCCAGAAGCTCATCAACACGGATAAAATTCTCGGAATATTCCCAGCGGGTTCTGGAAATGGTTTTGCAAATGAGAACCATTTTTCTAAAAATATAGACACCCTACTTTCTAAAATTAAAAATAGAAAACATAGGGAAATAGATACTTTTACTATCAATGACAAGCTGTCTATCAACCTTTCTGGAGCAGGATTTGATGGCGAGGTAGCGAAGAATTTTGAGAAAACCAGCCGTGGTTTTGCGAATTATATCAAGACCTCTATTAGCACATTTTTTAAGTTTAAACCTATCAATATCAGTTTTGAGGAGAAATATAAATCCTACAATGGCGAATACCTAATGATGAACCTTGCCAACACCAGACAGTTCGGGAATAATGCTTACATTGCTCCACAGGCGCTGGTAACGGATGGTCTGGTAGATGTGGTTTTAGTGAAAAAATTCCCTGTTTGGTATGCAGCTCCATTTGCATTGAAAATGTTTGCAAAAACCTTAAAACAAGATAAATATTTGACTTATTTCACTTGTTCAGAACTAGAATTTTCGCTGGATACAGACACTTGGCATATAGATGGCGAATACAAACAGATTTCCTCTCCTGTGAAAGTAAAAGTCCTTCCTAAAAGTCTGAAAATTTTAATTTAATTTTTAACTTTATCCTTTTTTCATAATCAAACCGAATATATTATTGCATTATGAATAAACTCTTTTACTCGGCATTATTTGCCCTGACAGTGATGTCCTGTGAGACACAAAAAACCGTTACAAATTCTCAAAGCCAAACAACTTCGGCTTGGGATACTTCTTATGGAGGAGCTGATAAAAGCTATGATACTGAACTTTTAAAATTGAGAGAAATCATGGCTCCAAAATTCCAAACCCTGCAATTTCATGATGAAATCACAGGGCGTACGATGACTTACAATCTCTTTGTTCCTAAAAACTATGATGCCAAAAAATCTTATCCTTTGGTTCTTTTCATGGCAGATGCCAGCACCACAGGAAAAGGAGCGATGTCTCCGCTAAAACAAGGCTATGGCGGATTTATCTGGGCAATGGATGAAACTCAAAGATACAATCCAAGTTTTGTTTTGGTTCCTGCTTTTGATGGACCTGAAAATGTGACTAATGACCAATGGCAAGTAAGTGAAGAGGCTGATGTGGCTATGAGATTACTCCAAAAAATAACCAAAGAATACAGTATTGACAAAAATCGTCTCTATACGACAGGTCAGTCTATGGGAGGAATGATTTCTTTTCACTTCAATATAAAATATCCTGATGTTTTTGCAGCATCTTTATTCGTTGGTAGCCAATGGGATGCTAATATTTTAGTACCTTTAGCAAAAAAGAAATTCTTTTACATAATCTCTGCTGCTGACCCAAAAGCTTCTGTGGGAATGAATGCTCTCAGTGAAGTTTTAAATAAAGAAGGAGCAAAATTTGGAGAAGTAGAATTTTCTGCACAACTTCCTATAAAAGAACAAAATGCTAAAGTAAATGCCCTTATAAAAGAAGGTTATGATATCAATTTTGTAAGATTTACTCCAAAAACCGTAGCTCCTGAGTCCGCTCAATCATGGAAAGGAGCAGAACATATGTATTCCTTTGATTATGCCTATAAACTCAAAAGTGTAAGAGATTGGCTCTTCAAACAAAGAAAAAATTAGATACAAAAAAGCGTTCAATAAAATGAACGCTTTTTTATTTATAAATTTTATAACTAAATTTCTGTATGTAGGTCAAACTCTTCAAGGTAGTCATTCACTCGTTTTAAGAACAATCCTCCAAGTGAGCCATCCACTACTCTATGGTCGTAGGAATGAGACATAAACATTTTTTGTCGTATTGCTATCACATCTCCTTGTGGCGTTTCTAAAACTGCTGGTTTTTTGACAATCGCACCTATGGCCAATATCGCAACCTGTGGCTGTGGAATGATAGGCGTTCCCATAAGATTCCCGAAAGTCCCTATATTAGAAATAGTATAGGTAGCTCCCTGAATATCCTGCGGGCTAAGTTTTTTATTTCTTGCTTTATCCACCAAAGCATTGATAGCCTTCGCTAAGCCACTTAGACTAAGCTGGTCAGCGTTCTTAATAACAGGAACGATAAGGTTACCATCTGGCAATGCTGTCGCTATTCCTATATTTATATTTTTTCTTTTGATGATTTTGTCTCCATCTACAGAGATGTTTATCATTGGAAAATCCTGAATCGCCTTTACTACCGCTCTCACGAAGATAGGCATGTAGGTAAGTTTCTCTCCTTCTCTCTTCTCAAATGAAGACTTGTTTTTGGCTCTCCATTTTACGATGTTTGTAACATCTGTTTCTATAAACGAACTCACATGCGGAGAAATCTGTTTGCTGAGCAACATATTTTCAGCGATGATTTTTCTCATTCTATCCATTTGGATAATTTCATCACCTTCATTAGCTGTTACAGCTGGAACTGAAGCCTGAACTGGTTTCGGAGCTGATGATGCATTAGATTCTACTGCTTTTGGCTGCTGCGCAGGTTTCGCATTTCCTCTATTGCTGACAAATTCTAAAATATCTTCTTTCGTGATTCTGCCTTCCAGCCCTCTTCCTTGGATGCTTTTCAGCTCTTCTTCCGTTATATTTTCTTCTTGGATAATAGACCTTACCAGCGGAGAAAGATTCATTCCCTCTATGCTCACTGGCATAGAAACAGGCACGATTTTAAATGGCTCCTCCAAAAGATCTACCACTTTATCTTCTACTATTTCTTCTTTGGTTTCCTCTTCTTTCTTATCAGCTTCTGACTGAGCATCTGCTGTCCCCTCTCCTTGTATTTCTAATATTGCGATAGGTTCTCCCACTTTTGAAATTTGGTCTTTTTCTACCAAAATCTTAACTATTTTTCCAGAAACAGTTGTGGGAACATCAGAATCCACTTTATCCGTAGATATTTCTACTACAATATCC
>CAUQMH010000122.1:0-3721 GCA_963519075.1 uncultured Flavobacteriaceae bacterium | reverse complement strand
GAGCGTACTTTTTTATACAATATTATTCAAAACTGAAAAACTATTCCAACCGCTCTACAAGCACCTTACAGCTGACAAGTGGATATAGTAACACTTCGTTCATTGGTTTTCCACTGATTTCTGCTTTTTATGGAGAAGAATATTTGAGCATCGCGATTATCTGCGACCAAGCCATGTTTCTTACCCTTTCTACACTGGGCATCATCACTGCTCTAAAAGGTGGAAACAATAACACCATAAGCGCTAAATTTTTACTAAAAAGGCTTTTTACATTTCCGCCATTTATTGGATGTGTTACAGCATTAGTTTTATCATCTTTTATAGACCTTTCTCCTGCCGAATCGCTTTTTAACAAGCTGTCAGGAACGGTGGCGCCTTTGGCTTTGTTCTCGATAGGTTTGCAGTTGAAATTTAACGGCTGGAAAAAACTGATGAGCCAAATTTCCATGTCGATGGTTTATAAATTATTGATTGGTCCTGCTTTGATTTTGGTTTTGGGACTTGTTTTAGGACTGAAAGAAAGTTTAGTAAAAATCACGGTTTTTGAATCTGCGATGCCTACTTTGGTAATGTCCAGTGTCATCGCTGAGCAATTTAAACTCAATACCAAACTTACCAATATGATTATCGGAATCAGTATTATTGTCGGGTTTTTCACTTTGGGAATTTGGTATAAAGTACTGGAATGGTGCTTTTAATGAAAGATTTTATATTAATATATGCGTTTTAGTAGATTTTATTTTTTGTTTTTTATTCTCATATCGGTTTTTTCTTTGGCTCAAAAGACCAAAAGACTGCCTTTGAAAAATTATAAAATCGCTGATATAAATGATACTTTGAGGGAAACATCAGGATTAACGCTGATGAATGGGAGGTTGTATAGTTTCAATGACGGTGGAAATCCCAATGAAATTTATGAAATAAACCCTGAAAGTGGGAAGATAATTTCTACCATCAAAGTTGATTTCCCAAACAGAGACTGGGAAGCCATGACTAACGACGGACAAAGCCTTTATATAGGAGATTTCGGGAATAATGGAGGCAAAAGAACGGATTTGGCGATTTATAAAATATCGGATAATTCTCATCAGAAAATCAGTTTTAAATATAAAAATCAACCTCATTTTAGCTTTAAAAAAGATAAACACGATTTTGATGCCGAAGCGATGATTTTCAAAGATGGGAAAATCTATCTTTTTTCCAAAGAATGGGCTTCGCTGAAAGTTTCTAAATATGCGATAAATCCCGATACAGAGGAAGAACAGAGTATCGAAAAAACGGAAGAATTCAAAACCAATTTCTTGGCAACAGATGCTTTTTATTTCAATAAAAAACTGTATTTGGTGGGTTATAACAAAGTCGCAAAAGCCTTTTTGATGATTTTTGATGAAGATGAAAATGGCAATTTTTTCGCTGGAAAATATACGAAATACAAGCTGGGTTCGGTCTTTAAATATGGTCAGATAGAGGGAGTTGCAGTAGATGAAAAGGGCATTTATATCTCAGGCGAAGAATTTAAGAAAATCGGTTTTCAGGTAAAACAGAGTTTGTATTTTGTGCCTTTTGAGAGGCTGTAATTTTAAATTAAATATTCTTATATTTGTGGATTAAAATAAAATTGTGACTAAAATCTTAGAAGAAATCAAAGCTCCCATAAGCAGGGAAATGAAACTTTTTGAAGAAAAGTTTTATCAGTCCATGCAGAGCAGCGTGCCTTTATTAGATAAAATTACACAATTTATCATCGCTACGAAGGGCAAACAGATGCGGCCTATCCTCGTTTTTCTTTCAGCAAAAATGACAGGCGAGGTGAGCGAAAAAACCTTTCGTGGAGCCTCTTTGATAGAGCTGATACATACGGCAGCTTTGGTGCATGATGATGTAGTAGATGAGAGCGCCAGAAGGCGGAATTTTTTCTCTATCAATGCCTTGTGGGGGAATAAGACTGCGGTTTTGATTGGGGATTATTTATTGTCCAAATCAGTGATTCTTTCTACTGAAAATAAGGATTTCGATTTGTTGGAAATCGTTTCCCAAACCATAAAAGACATGTCCGAAGGCGAGCTTTTACAACTGGAAAAAGCAAGAAAGCTGGACATTACAGAAGATGTTTATTATCAGATTATTAGGCAAAAAACGGCTTCGCTTATTTCGGCGTGCTGCCAGATAGGGGCAGTTTCTAATAATGCTGAAAACTCGCTGGTAATGAAGATGAAAGATTTTGGGATTTATGCAGGAATGGCTTTTCAGATAAAAGATGATTTGTTTGATTATTTTAGCAAAAACATCGTAGGGAAGCCTGTGGGCATAGATATTAAGGAACAAAAAATGACTTTGCCGCTTATTTATTCTTTAAAAACGGCAAGTGAAAAGGACAGAAAATATTACTTTAATATCATTAAAAACCACAATAAAACCCCAAAACGAGTAAAAGAACTGATTGATTTTGTGAAAAAATCAGGCGGACTGGACTACGCCGAGAAAATAATGGAAAATTACCAGCACAAGGCTTTGGATATTTTATCAGAATTTCCTGATAATGAAGCGAAAAAGTCTTTACAGCTGATGCTGGATTATGTAATAAAAAGAGAATTTTAAAAAAAGTATAAAATGGAGAATAATATTTTAGATTGTGTGATTATAGGTTCTGGACCTTCTGGTTTTACGGCGGCTATCTATGCAGCGAGAGCGGATTTAAAACCAGAACTTTATACAGGTCTGCAGCATGGCGGCCAGCTTATTGGGACTACGGAAGTGGACAATTTCCCAGGGTATCCAGAGGGAGTTACAGGACCGAAAATGATGGAAGATTTGCAGAAACAAGCCGAAAGATTTGACACCAAAATTCATTATGAAATGATTACGAAAGTGGAATTTTCTAAGGAAAAAGGCGGAATTCACAAGCTTTGGGCAGGAGAGAAAGAAATTTTGGCTAAAACTGTGATTATTTCCACTGGAGCTACAGCCAAATATCTTGGGCTGGATGATGAGAAGAAATACTCTGGCGGCGGAGTGTCTGCGTGTGCTACATGTGATGGATTTTTTTACAGAAACCAAGAAGTTATCGTAGTTGGAGCAGGGGACACGGCAGCAGAAGAGGCGACTTATCTTGCTAATATTTGTAGCAAAGTAACCATGCTTGTGAGAAAAAACTATTTCCGTGCTTCTAAAGCAATGGCTCACAGAGTGGAAAAAACGCCGAATATAGAAGTGAAATTCAATCACGAATTGATAGGCATCAAAGGGGAAAATAACTTGGTAGAAACGGCTGTGGTTATCAACAACCAGACCCAAGAAACTTCTGAAATCCCTGTCAGCGGGATATTCATAGCCATAGGACATCAGCCTAATACTGAGATATTTAAAGGCCAAATAGATATGGATGAAAACGGATATATCATCACCGAAGGAAAATCTTCTAAAACTAATCTTCCAGGGGTTTTTGCAGCAGGAGATGTTCAGGATCACATTTATCGTCAGGCAGTTACAGCGGCAGGAAGCGGATGTATGGCAGCGATAGATGCAGAGAGATATTTAGGCGAATTAAAATAAAAAACGACTATGAAAGCACTGATTTATGTTTTTCTTGGAGGAGGAGCAGGGAGTATTTTTAGGTTTATGATTTCTAATTATGCTAATAAACTACCTATGGAAGGCTCTTTTCCTCTTGTAACACTCTTGGACAATGTTTTGGGGTGTTTTTTCATTGTGATATATTATT
>CAUQMH010000121.1:0-3852 GCA_963519075.1 uncultured Flavobacteriaceae bacterium | reverse complement strand
TGCTGGATATCGGCTGTGGAACTTCTATTTTAGCGATTTTTTCAAAGTTAAAAAGCGCAGAGGATGTTTTAGCCATTGACATCGATGAATGGGCAGTGGAAAACTCAAAAGAAAACGCGGAAAGAAACCAGATGAATTTCCGTATAGAACAAGGAACTGCAGAGAATCTGGGAAAGGAGAATTTTGATATTATTTTAGCAAATATCAACCGAAATATTTTGATTTCAGATATTCCTACTTATGTTTCGGTTTTGAACAGCGGCGTAAAACTCCTGCTTTCAGTGCTTTGTTTCTTCGATGTCAATGAAATTTTAGAAGTCTGCACAAAGCATGACTTAGTTCTGAAAAACCAAGTCCAAAAAGAAGAATGGGTAAGCCTTCTTTTAGAAAAACCTTAATTCAAATAAAATGCAAACAGTCTTATTACCAATATTTTACCTCCCTCCTATTTCTTGGTTTTCTGAGTTTTGTAATTCGGAAAATCAGATTATTTTGGAACAAGAGGAACATTTCCCAAAGCAGACTTACCGAAATAGAGCCTGTATTTTTGGGGCAAATGGAAAACTGCCTTTAATCATCCCTATAAACCACAATGGAAAAAGGGCTTTCCGAGATATAGAAATATCATATTCCGAAAGATGGCAGTCGCTCCACTGGAAATCAATAAAAACAGCTTATCAGTCTTCTCCTTATTTTGAATTTTATGAAGACCAGCTGAGTAAAATTTATGAAAATCAACCGAAATTTTTAATTGATTTCAACCTAAAAAGTCTGGAAATTCTCCAAAAATTATTGAAAACAGACCAAAGTTTTTCATTAACCGAAGAATACATCAAAACGCCTTCGGCAAAGGATTTTAGAGAAAGTTTTTCAGCTAAAATAGAACCTGCCTTCCAGCAGGAGGAATATTACCAAACTTTTTCTGATAAACTGGGCTTTATCAAAGACCTTTCTGTCGTGGATTTGCTCTGCAATCTAGGTCCAGAGGTTGGTTCTTACCTAAAAAATCATAGAAATGAATAAGAAAATTATTTTTCCGCTGGTTTTCTTGGGACAGCTGTTCGCTGCACAGAGTTTTAAAATCGTTCCTTTAGGTGTTTTTGGTGGAATAGACGAAAGCAATCTTTCTTCTTATCTCATCTCTGAGCCGAGCAAAGAGTCCTATCTGGCTCTGGATGCAGGAACTATCTATACAGGGCTGAAAGTTTATTTACAAAAAAACAAGAAAAAAGAAAGTCCAGAGCAATTTTTGAAAGAAAAAATCAAGGGATATTTCATTTCACATCCGCATTTTGACCACAGCTCGGGGCTGGTTATCAACTCGCCCGAAGATTCTAAAAAGAACATTTACGGAGCGGAATTTGTGATAGAAGCCCTTAAAAAACATCATTTTTCTTGGGAAGCTTGGGCTAATTTTGCTAATGAAGGCGAAAAACCTATTTTGGGAAAATACACCTACAAAAAACTGAACACAGATGAATGGATGAGCGTAGAAAACACTGATTTTCAACTGAAAATGTATTATCTAAGCCACACAGGGAAAAATCTAAGCTCTGCAGCACTTATTAAAAATACTGAAAATCAATACTTTGTATATCTAGGTGATACGGGCGCAGATAGAATTGAGGGAATGGAGCAACTTGCTGATTTGTGGAAAGCCATCGCTCCAATTATCAAAGAAAAAAGACTGAAAGGTATCGCCATAGAATGTTCTTACAGCAACGAACAACCTGAAAACCAACTATATGGACACCTCACTCCTCGCCTATTGACCGAGGAAATGGAGAATTTGGAAAAACTTGTCGGTGAAAATGGATTGAAAGGCTTAAATCTCATCATTACCCATATCAAACCTAAGAAAAACATTCATCAAAAAGTTAAAACTGAGTTAAATGTTTTGTATAAAAAAGGGATAAAAATTATCTTTGCTGAACAAGGAAAAGTAATTAATTTATAAATAACAAATTTACAATGAAAAAAGTACTCATTGCAGCGGCGTTTTTAGCGTCTTTTAGTTTTGCTTTTGCACAAGACAAAATGCAAAATAATGATTTAAAAACTTGGTATCACAAGGATTTTTCTACTACCAATGTTTATGGTGTTAATACCAATAATGCTTACAAGTTCTTAGAATCGAAAGGATTAAAGCCAAGAACTGTTGTAGTAGGTGTTTTGGACAGCGGTGTGGAAGTAGACCATCCAGGGCTGATTAACAACATGTGGAAAAACCCAAATGAAATCCCAAACAACGGTATAGATGATGATAAAAACGGGTATGTAGATGATATCTATGGATGGAACTTCATCGGTGGAAAAACAGCTGATGTAGATGCTGATAACCTAGAAGTGACTAGAATGGTTAAAAAGTATCAGCCGATATTTGAAGGGACTGATTCTGCTAAAAACAAAGCTAATCAGGCAAAAATGCCAGAAGAATATGCTATGTACCAAAAATCTAAAAAACTATTTGACGAAAAAGGTTCAGAAGCTAAGCAATATTATCAGTATTTTTCTGGGTTTAATAATGCTATCCCAAGTATTGTAAAAACTCTAAATGGAAAAACTTTAACTAAAGCAAATTTAGCAGCTATAAAACCTGCTTCTCAAGAAGACAGCAGAAACTTGCAGATTTTAAATTCTCTTGTTCAAGAGGCTGAAAATGTAGGAAAAACTCCAAAAGAAGTTGAAGAATTATTGAAAAAAGAGGTTGAAGGTGCTCTAAAACACTACGAATCTCAAGCTACAAAACATTATAACCTTGATTTTGACCCGAGAAAAGAAATCGTAGGAGATAATTATGACAATTATAACGAAAAACACTACGGAAACAACCATTACGAAGGGCCTGATGCATCTCACGGAACGCATGTTTCTGGAATCATCGCAGGACTTCCTCATGGAAATGAAGTTCAGTATGGTGTAGCTCACAAAGTAGCTAAAATCATGACTGTAAGAGCTGTTCCAGATGGAGATGAAAGAGATAAAGATGTTGCTAATGCTATCAGATACGCAGTAGACAACGGAGCTAAAATCCTTAACATGAGTTTCGGTAAGGCTGTATCTCCAGGGAAAAAACATGTTTGGGATGCTATGAAATACGCAGAGAAAAAAGGTGTTCTTCTAGTAAAAGCAGCAGGAAATGAGAATCAGAACATTGGAGAAAATGAGTATTTCCCTACTAATTTCATGAAGCAGTCAGATGAAAAACCATTCATTAGCAACATGATAGTCGTAGGTGCTAGCACAAACAACAACCAAAACCTAAGAGCTAGATTCTCTAACTACAATGGTAAAATGGTAGATGTTTTCGCGCCAGGGCAAGAAATCTACTCTACTGTTCCAGATGCTAAATACGAGTACCTACAAGGAACTTCTATGGCATCTCCAGTGGTAGCAGGTGCGGCAGCTGTGCTTTGGGCATATATGCCAAGCCTTACTCCTCAGCAGATAAAAGAAGCATTGGTAAAAACAGTAAATAAATCTACTGTAAATGCGAATGTAGATTCTAGTGCAAATTTTGACCAAATTTCAGTGGCTGGCGGAGTAATAGACCTTTACAAAGCGGCTCAGTATGCTTATGACAATTTTTACAACAAAAAAGGTGTAAAAGCAAACAAAAAAGCAGCTAAGGCAAAATAATAATTAAATAAAAAAACGCTTCCTAATTTTGGAAGCGTTTTTAATTTTAAATAAACACCACCATTTCAGTGGTGTTATTTTGTTTTTAATTAACAGGAACTGAATAGAACCAGTTTTCATACCAAGTTGTTCCATGCACTTGACTCGCAGATGTGTTATATTCAAAAGCACTTCGCATAATATTAGGAACATCACTCTGTAAATTCAGATATA
>CAUQMH010000120.1:0-4004 GCA_963519075.1 uncultured Flavobacteriaceae bacterium | reverse complement strand
GTAATGATATTCTGATACCTGTATTTAAAAAAAGTTTTACGCTTTCGCAGCTGGAATCTCAGTTGGTGAATAATGCTTTCTATGCGGCGTATTTCGTTGGCTCGTTGGTGTTTTTTATCATTTCAATGAGAGGGGATGTCCTCCAAAAATTTGGATACAAAAAAACTCTTGCTTTTGGGCTTTCTATTTCAGCTATGGGGGCGTTTTTATTCGTGCCGGCAGCTTCTATGAATAATTATTTGATTTTTCTGACAGCTTTGTTTGTGGTTGGTTTAGGTTTTTCTGTCCAGCAGATAGTAGCCAATCCACTTGCCATAAAAATGGGTAGTCCAGAAACTGGGACGCACCGTCTGACGATGGCAGGAGGAATCAATTCGCTGGGAACTACGATAGGGCCGATTATCCTTGGAATTGCGATTTTTGGGAATCAAAATTCTTCATCGAGTCTTAATCTGAATGATGTCAAAATTCCTTTCGTTATTTTAGGATTGGCGTTTCTTTTAGTTGCGGCGTTTTTGATGTTTTCTAAAATAGAAGACCCATCAAAAGAGAAAGAAACCCAAGAAGAAAGCGCAGAGGAAAGATTTAATATATTAAAATATCCACAGCTGATGATGGGAATGCTGGCGATTTTCATTTATGTAGGTGTAGAGGTTTCTATCGTGAGTAATCTTCCTGCTTTGCTCCAAACCTCGGAATTTGGGGGGCTTTTAGAGGAGAATTTAGCGCCGTTTATTTCGCTTTATTGGGGAAGTTTGATGATTGGCCGTTGGAATGGCGGAGTTAATGTATTTGATTTCTCTAAATCTACCAGTATGGTTCTGAAATTCATCGTGCCGTTTGTTGCCTTTGGAATTATCATAGGAGCCAATATTCTCAGTGGTAAAGATGTTTCTTCGTTTTATATTTATCCTGTTTGGATTGTTATTTTCGTGTTAATGAGCTTTTTAGGTGGCAAAAACGCAGGGAAAACCCTTATGATTTTTGGTTTAGCTGGGGTTCTGATGATGTTTTTTGGTTTGGTGTATCCAGACAAAGAAACGGCGAGATATTTCTTTATTTCAGGAGGTCTGTTCTGTTCTATTATGTGGCCTGCTATTTTTGATTTGGCGATTACAGGGCTTGGCAAAAACACAGGGAAGGCTTCTTCTTTCTTGATAATGATGATTTTGGGCGGTGGGATTATTCCGCTGGTGCAGGGTGCGATTTGTGATTTTGATTTGAAAAACCCAAATGGAATTTTTGGACTTTCGTACACTCATTTTTCGTATATCATTCCGTTGTTTTGTTTCGCATATTTGGCATTTTATGGATTTATAACGCCTAAAATATTGAAAAAACAAGGCGCTGCTTAATCATTAAAAATAAAATAAAAATGTTGTCAAAGAGAAGATTTTGGGTAGGTTTGTTCGTTATTCAGATTCTTCTCTTTTATCTGTTTTCTCGGTGGAGTGGAGCGGTCTATTTCGTTGATTTTCTTTTTGAGCAAAAAAAATATCTTTTTCAGTCCCTTTTTTCTAAAATTCCTTTTTCGTTAGGAGATGTTGTTTATTTTGTTTTGGGATTTCTTTTGGTTTTTAGCATTTTCAAATTATTTAATTCTAAAACGAGGAAAGCATATTTATTACGGCTTTTGAAGGGGCTTAATGTTTTTTATTTCGTTTATCAGTTGGTTTGGGGAATGACCTATTTTCAGCGACCGATTGTTTTGGTTTTGGATGAAAAAGAACCACAAATTACAGAAATAAAAGCCCTCGCGCTGAAATATTTACATCAGGCGAAACATACCAGAACGCTTGTAAAAGAGGACGGGAAAGGCGTTTTTCAGATTCAGGATTTAGAAAAAATAAAAAAAGAAATCCTCTCCCAGCAGAAAAGAATTCCAGCTTTTTTAGGAAATAAAATTTCTACCGAAATTGATAATTTTAAACCAAGTTTGTATTCTGGATTTATTAATTATACGGGAGTTCTAGGGTATTACAATCCGTTCAGCACAGAGGCGCAGTATAATTCTCATCTTCCGCACATCTATCTTCCATTTACTTTGTCCCATGAATCCGCCCATCAGCTGGGATTTGCCCGCGAACAGGAGGCTAATTTTGTGGGGTATTTGGTAGGAATTAGCTCCGAAAATCCAGAGCTGAGATACAGTACAGAATATTTTGCCTTAAAGAGTCTGCTCAGAGCTTTAGCCACAGAAGATGAAGATTTTGTGAAAACAGTAATAGCGCAATACAGCGATGAAATGAAGAGAGATTATCAGGCGGAGAAAGATTTTGTGGAGGAATATCAAGGCCCGATGAACACATTTTTTGCGTTTACAAATGACCTGTTTTTGAAGACAAATCAGCAGGAAGGAGCCGTTACTTACAGCTATTTTGTGGATTTATTGGTTCGTTATGAAAGGATAAATCACGGCAAATAAAAACCCTCATATTTACATATGAGGGCAAAAACACAAATGATGAAAAAATTATTACTTTTAGCAATGCCTAACAGGCTTTTTTAAAAGGGTGAGCAAAAGTAACAATAAATTTTATAATAAAAAAATAATTTCACGATAAATTGTTTAATTTTTTGTTTAATTTTTTGTAAAGCGAACAAATTCATATATTTATAAATAAAAAAATAGAATTTTTTAAAAACAAATTTTATGTCCTTTCATTCCTTTTTATGCTATATTTTTAAAAAGAATGATGGAAAGAAACCGATAAATTTCTTACTTTTGTCACCATTAGTGAAAAATTAGAATTATGACTTCGAAAGAAATACGCCAGAAATTTTTAGAATTTTTTAAAAGCAAAGAGCATGAGATAGTGCCTTCTGCACCTATCGTTTTGAAAGATGACCCTACGCTGATGTTTTCCAACTCGGGGATGACTCAGTTTAAGGACTTTTTTCTCGGATACAAAGAGCCGAAATCTGTCCGTGTAGCCGATACACAAAAGTGTTTGAGAGTTTCAGGAAAGCATAATGATTTGGACGATGTAGGGCGTGATACCTATCACCATACGATGTTCGAGATGCTGGGGAATTGGTCTTTTGGGGATTATTTCAAAAAAGAAGCGATTGCTTGGGCGTGGGAACTTTTGACCGAAGTTTATAAAATACCGAAAGAAAATCTGTATGTGACGATTTTCGAAGGAGATGCTTCCGAAAACTTGGAAAGAGACCAAGATGCATACGATTTTTGGAAAGAACATATAGATGAAAGCCGAATAATAAACGGAAACAAGAAAGATAATTTCTGGGAAATGGGTGAGCAGGGACCATGTGGGCCATGTTCCGAAATTCATGTGGATTTGAGAAGTGAAGATGAAAAAGCCAGAGTTTCAGGAAAAGATTTGGTAAATAATGACCATCCGCAGGTAGTGGAGATTTGGAATCTTGTATTTATGGAGTTTAACCGAAAAGCAGATGGCTCATTAGAAAAATTACCAAAACAGAATGTGGATACAGGGATGGGCTTTGAGCGTCTTTGTATGGCGCTTCAGGGGAAATCTTCTAACTATGATACGGATGTTTTCACGCCTTTGATAGAAAAAGTAGAGGAGCTTTCAGGGAAAAAATATACAGGAAAACTAGATGATGAAAAGGATATTGCTATCCGTGTGATAGTAGACCACATTCGTGCGGTTTCTTTTGCTATCGCTGATGGACAGCTTCCTTCTAATGGTGGAGCAGGATATGTTATCAGAAGGATTTTGAGAAGGGCAATCCGCTACGCATTTACTTTCCTTGGGCAGAAAGAACCATTTATTTACAAATTGGTGGCTACTCTTGCTCAGCAGATGGGAGGAGCTTTCCCAGAGCTGGACAAGCAGTATGAATTGATTAAAAATGTAATAAAAGAAGAGGAAAATTCATTCTTGAGAACTCTGGAACAAGGGCTTCTCATGCTGGATACGATGATGAATAACGCGACTGAAAAAATGATTTCAGGGAGTAAGGCGTTTGAGCTGTATGACACCTATGGTTTCCCGATAGACCTTACGGCGCTTATC
>CAUQMH010000119.1:0-4106 GCA_963519075.1 uncultured Flavobacteriaceae bacterium | reverse complement strand
CAGATGTCCTAATTACCGACCCTCCACGAGATGGAATGCACCCGAAAGTAATAGAGCAGATTCTAAAACTTTCACCAGAAAGAGTCGTCTATGTAAGCTGTAATTCGGCTACACAAGCGAGAGATTTAGCCCTAATGAAGGAGCACTACAATGTAGTAAAAATCCTTCCTGTGGATATGTTCCCACAGACGCACCATGTGGAAAATATTGCTCTTTTAATAAAGAAATAATTTTTTCATAAAATAAAAATGCAGCCCTAAAAGCTGCATTTTTTTATTTCATATCATACATGACTAGCGCGGTCACGAGTTTAGGTTCTATATAAGTACATTTTGGAGGCATTTTCAGGTTTTTATCTGCGATTTTTACTAAATCAGAAAAACTCACAGGATATACCCCGAATGCTACTCTATATCCCTCGTTATCAACCTTTTCTTTTAGTTTTGTGATTCCCTCCACGCAAGAGCTTCCCCGTAGGTAATCCACTCGCTTGGTGGTTTTCAAATCATCTATTCCTAAAATCGGACTCAGTATATATTTGTCCAGCAGATAATGGTCTATAATCCCCAAACACTCTTCACAACAGCATTCTTCCTTTAGTGTAAGTTTATAAAACTGTCCATCTAAATAAAGACTTATAAAGTGTTTTTGCTCTGGATAATATGGGTTTTCCTTATTTTCAATGATAAATTTATCCTCCAACTGATGCAAAAACTGCTCCACCGTCAGACCATTCAAATCCTTCACAACCTTATTAAAATCATTAATTTTAATAGATTGGTCAGAAACTATGAAACTATAAACAAAGTTATACGGCTCATTTCCAACATGATTAGGATTTTTATCCTTTCTACGCTCAGAATAGAGCGCTGTAGAACCCATCCTATGATGCCCATCAGCAATGTAGAAAGCTTCTACTTTTGCTAAGATTTGTTCATATTTTTTCAAGGTTTCTTCATCTTGAATTTTCCAAACACGATGTTTAGTCCCCTTGCTGTCTGCATATTCCAAAACAGGATTTTTCCTTTCTTCCTCACTCATAAGAGCCTCTAATTCAGCATTTGAAGAATAAGTCAAAAGCACTGGTTCCGCTTGGAGATTCACACCTTCTAGATATTTAGAAAGTTTTTCTTTTCTGTGTGTGAGTGTTTCTTCATGCTTTTTAATCTTTCCCGCATTATAATCTTCTACGGAAACCAATCCTAAAAGCCCTCTGAAAACACTGCCGTCAGGTAATATTTGACAATACAAATAATATCCTGATTCCTCCTCCTGATGCAGGTTGTGATTTCTCAGCAACTCCTCATAATTCGCCCTCACTCTACCCAAATTCTGCTCCAAATTCTGAGGTTCACCAGACAAATACGGTTCCACCATTCTCACATAAGAAAACTCTCTCTCGGCTTTCTTTGCGATTTCTTCCTGAGTATAATTACTCAATGGGCGTGTAGGAAAACTTTTTATATACTCCCCATAGGGCGTTATCCCACGAAATGGCTTGAATACGGGCATAAATCTTGTTTTTTTATGCTTTAATAATGATTTTAAATGGATCTCATCACATCTACCAATACCTGTACACTTTCTATCGGTAAGGCATTGTACATACTTGCTCTGTATCCTCCCAAGTTTCTATGTCCATTTAGACCATTGATTCCTGCTTCTTTCCAAGCTTTGTCAAACGCTTCTTTTTTAGATTCATCTAATAGTTTGAAAGAAACATTCATATTAGAACGGTCTTCTGGACGGCAGAAACTCTCAAATAATGGGTTTCTGTCTATTTCATCATAAAGAAGTTTTGCTTTTGCATTATTTCTCTGCTCTGCTGCTGCTATTCCACCATTTTTTTCAAGGTGCTGTAATGTAAGCAAACTCGCATAAATAGGGAATACAGGAGGTGTATTAAACATCGCATCTTTGCTGATGTGAACTTGATAATCTAAATAAGAAGGAATGTCTCTTCCTGTTTTTCCTAAAATATCCTTTTTCACTACTACCAAAGTAGCTCCAGCAGGTCCCATATTCTTCTGAGCACCAGCGTAGATAAGGTCAAAC
Organism: uncultured Flavobacteriaceae bacterium; assembly: GCA_963519075.1. Lineage (GTDB taxonomy): Bacteria > Bacteroidota > Bacteroidia > Flavobacteriales > Weeksellaceae > JABCPE02. Next base: position 2,051 of record CAUQMH010000119.1, on the reverse strand, counting down.
TGAGAGAAATCTATTTCTCTACTGAAAATATCTGAAGACATATCGCAGACTAGAGAAGTTTCCACTTTTGGGAAAGATTTCATCTGCGTACCGAAGATAGTATTGTTAGAAGTACAGTGGAAATAGTCATACTCCGCTCCCACAGTATAATCTTTTGGGATGAAAGAATAATTTTCTTCTTTAGAAGAACCTACAATATCCACCTGTCCAAGTCGTTTAGCTTCTTTAATTGCACCTGCTGCCCAAGTTCCTGTATCTGTGTAAGCTGCCTTCCCTCCTATTTTCATCAAGTTAAAAGGAACCATTACAAACTGTAAAGATGCTCCTCCTCCTAGATAAAGTACATCATAATCATCTCCTAATTTCATTAGTCTTTTTACGATGGCTCTAGCCTCATCCATTACTTCGATGAAATCTTTACTTCTGTGAGAAATCTCAAGTAATGACAATCCGATACCATTAAAATCCAAAATAGCTTCTGCTGATTTCTGGAAAACTTCTTGTGGCAAAATACACGGTCCTGCGCTGAAATTGTGCTTTTTCATTGTTTTAATTTTTATATACGACTTTTTAAATTTTTTACTAAACTAAACTTGAGTTTAAAGGTAATTATTTTTCTGCATTATTCCAAAAGAATCAGGAAAATTATTCTCCATGCATGAATGCCTTCTTCGTAAGAAGCTGCTCCTCTGTCTCCACATGGTCTTCATCTGGCACACAGCAGTCCACAGGGCACACTGCGGCGCACTGCGGCTCATTATGAAAGCCTATACATTCCGTACATTTATCCGTTACTATGAAATAGGTATCATCGCTCACTGGCGGCTGCGCCTCATCCGCATCCAAAGTAAGTCCCGAGGGAAAAGTTATCATTCCTGATAATATAGTTCCATCTGAAGCCCTCCAATCCACTGCACTTTCATAAATGGCATTGTTGGGACACTCAGGCTCACATGCTCCACAGTTGATACATTCGTCCGTTATTTTGATAGCCATTAGTATTATATTTTTTAATTTTGCACAAAGTTAAAAACTTTATTTATATAAAAACAATATTTATGAAAAATGATAAAATAGTTTCCTCTTTATCGCAGTTGGGCGATTTTTTAAATCAATTTCTCTCGGCTAAACCAGAGAATTTCAATGAAGAAGAAAGCAAATTCGCTTCTTTGATAAAAAAATCTGAAATAGAAAATTCTTGGTTCACAGAAGAAAGCGTAAGATTTTGCCTGAAAAGCTGGGCGAAAAACCTTACCGAAGAGAAAATATCTGCTTGGACTGGTCAATATCATTTTTCTTCCACTCCGAAAAAAATCGGGCTGATTCTCGCTGGAAATATCCCTTTGGTGGGCTTTCATGATGTTATCTGTGTTTTGCTAAGCGGAAACATTCCTTTGATAAAACTCTCCTCCAAGGACAGACTGATTTTACCTTTTTTACTTAATAAATGGAATGAACTCAGTGGTGGGATTTTGGAGTTTCATTTTGTGGAAAAATTAGAAAATTACGATGCTGTCATCGCTACGGGAAGCAATAATACTGCCCGATATCTGGAATATTATTTCAAAGATGTACCGAACATTATTAGAAAAAATAGAACTTCTATCGGAGTTTTAAAAGGTGATGAAACTAATGAGGAAATCCAAGCTCTTGCGGAGGATATTTTCCGATATTTTGGGCTGGGCTGCCGAAATGTTACCCGACTTTTCATTCCTTCCGAAATGCCTTTGGACAGGTTGTTTGAGAATTTTATCAACTTTAAAGAAATCATCAATCATAACCAATACGCTAATAATTACGACTACAACAGAGCCATTTACCTGCTGAACCAAGAGCAGTTTTGGGATAATAATTTCGTAATGCTCAAAGAAGATGAAAAACTTTTCAGTCCGCTGTCCGTCATCAATTTCAGTCGATATGAAACGATAAACGATGTCCAGAATTTCCTTTCGGAAAACGAGGAAAACATCCAGTGCGTAGTGGCAAATTCTACACTTGAAATCCCTGCGGCTATCGGCTTTGGAGAGGCGCAGCATCCTGAATTAGACACC
>CAUQMH010000118.1:0-4133 GCA_963519075.1 uncultured Flavobacteriaceae bacterium | reverse complement strand
GGTGCGGAGTGTGCAGAGTGCAGAAGAAAAATTTGTCAAAACTTCCTCAGAGCGTATGGGACAGCGTTTATTTTATAAGCATCAACCCTGAAAAATATCATAAAGACATAGAGTTTTTTGGGAAGAAATATACTTTCGTGTCCAATGGGACTTCGGGACTGCATAAAATAGCTTACGACCTGGCTGGCGGCAGAGTTCCTGCCTATCCATTCTGGGTTTTTGCTGATGAAAACGGGAAAATGCTGACCCATGAAGGACTACTGAAAGAAAAAGAACTGAATTCAATTTTTTCTAATCATAATCACTAAGTGCGGAAGTAAGGCGACTTTGCCTTACTTTCGTTTTTTTTATTTGTTTTCAGATTTTTTCAGAAGATACTTTTGTAGGATTTGGTTTAGAGGATATATTTTAAAAATAAGGTTTCCGATGAATATCACCACCAAAACCAAAGCAGGTTTGTAAATCAAATTCACGAAACTGGACTGAAAATTAGGAGAAACCGAAGCCAAAACAATCGCAGAACCACAGATTATAATTGCCCACAGCATTTTGATGGATAATGGAAAAACCTTGAAATGGCGGTAGTTGAATACGATTTTTATTAAATTAAACGAAGTCAAAGAAACAGCATAGGAAATGGCAATTCCCAAAATCCCTAAATCGGTATATTTTAGGAAAAAAGCATTTAGAGCGATGGTCACCACGGCTAAAATAAGCATAAACAGGGTGTTGTACTTATAAAATTTGGACATGGAAATGATGTGGCTGTTGAATCCCGTAGCCAAATCAAACAGCATAGTCATGCCGATAATCCATAAAATAGGCTCTGCTGTCCGAAGAAGTTCTCCATTTTTCATAAAATCCGTAAGGAAAGGAAATCCCACCAAAATGCACGAAAAAAAGACCAATCCTAAAAAAAATAAACTGAGGGAAGTTTTTTTGTGAAAGCGGTCAAGTTCCTGCAAGGTGTTTTCCGTAAGATGCTTGTTAATCATCGGTGCGGAGATGTTGTAAAGCCCCATCTGCGGGATGTTTATAAGGGTAACGATAGAGTAAATATTGCTGTAAAGCCCATTTTGTTCAAAGCCGATGTATTCCCCAATCATCACATTGGCGATTTTCAAAGCTAAAAAACTGCCGATATTTCCTAAAAATCCGAAAAAACTGTAAGATAAAATCTGAACCCAAAGCCCGTTTTGTCGGAAGTAGTCTGTGCTAAAATCAAAATGAAATTTCTCTAACCTGTTGTTATACAGGAAGTAACCCAGCATTGCCATAAAGAAAACAGAAATAAAGAAAATAAGCGCCAGATTTTCAGGGACTTTTGCGAAGAAAAACAAGCAAAAAGCACCAATGTTGGCAAGTTTAGGAAAAAGATTTTCAAAAATATTCGGAATGGCGATGCGTTTATAATTGGAAATATATTTATTCAAAACAGTAGAAATGGACAGAAATAAAATCAAAGGAAAGATCAGATGTTTCGCCTGCCAGTTTTCACTTTGTTTCAGAGAAGGAAAAATATTGAAAATCAGAATGTAAAGAATCCCAAAAATAAAAAAGTTGATAAAAATCCCTACAAGGGACAGAGAGAGCATGTTCTGGTGTTTTCCGTCTTTTTGGGTCTGTGCAAAAAATTTGACATTAGAAAAAGAAATCCCAAAAACCACTATCGGAACGAACATCTCCGCCGTTGGGAAAATAAATCTCAACTTGCCATAAAATTCCAAATCATTTGGGAAAATAAAGAAATTTGCCAGTGTTCCCAGCAAAAATCCCAGATATCCTACAATGGAATATTTTAGCCCTTGTCGGAGTATTACGCTCATTATCTGTTGTTTATGAAAATTATATTTTTGATGAATTTACTAGAATCTTCGGCAAAGATAGCATTTTGAGAATTTAGAATATCCTCGGTCAAAGGTTCTAGCGAAAAACTCTCACGATGCAGATAATGCACCGAATATCCGTAATTTTCTATATTAGAAATGATTTCCCAAATAGGCTCGGAATGGTATTTTTGCTCGATTTTTACCATCAGAACAGGTTTGAATTTTTCTATAGTTTCTTTGGCGCCTTCCAGCACGGAGAGTTCTTGCCCTACCGTGTCTATCTTTATGAAATCCAGCCTTTCCAGTTCCTTTTTTTCTGCTTCTCTTTTTTGGCACCAGCTATCAAGGGTGATGCATTCTGCTTTTTGTGTGGTTATTTTTGTGTCCTCATCTTCTGTGATGTTGTCCAGCAGGGTACTTTCCTCGTGGATTTTTTCTTTGTTGAGGACAGGAATTGTCAGTTCTGCCTTCTTATTTTCATTGGACAAGGCTTTTTGATAAAAATTGATTTTAGGAAAAAGATTTTTGAGTCTTTTACAAAGGATTTTATTCGGCTCAAAAACATGAATGTTTTCAGGGAAAAGAATGTAATCCAGCCAGTAGACATAATCTCCCCAGCCTGCTCCAATGTCTATGAAAGTAGCTTTCTGCGGCAGGAAATCTTTCAGCCAAAGCAGCTCTGGTTCTGCATTTCTCTCAAAAATATTTTCCCTATTGAGACGGATAAGTTTTTTATAAAAACGACTTTTATAAATAGTAGGAGAAACGAACCAAAAATTCTGTGCAAGAGCATAGTAGGGATTAATCATGCTGTAAATTTTTCCAAACCACAAAACTACGATATTTACACAGATTTTAGATGAAAAATCTCCACAAAAAAATCAGAGATAAATTTTATCTTGTCATAAAGGTGTATTGATTTTTGATTTTCAGACAAAAAGAAAGGTAGAATTTATTACCTTTGCACAAATTATTTAAGAACAAGATGAGTAGAGATAGAAAAAGTTTTTCGGGAAGAAGGGATAACAGAAATAGAGAAGAGGGTAGAGGAAGCCAAAATAGAAATAAATTTGAGAAAAGGGACAGACCATCTGCTCCTAAAAAGTTTTACAAAAAAACTGATGAGCAGGAAGATAAGGCTAAATCCTTTATTCTGAAAAGAAAATTGGACAAAATCAGCAAACAGGTCGAAAAAGATACAATTAGGCTTAATAAATACATCGCTAATTCTGGAATATGCAGCAGGAGAGAAGCTGATGAACTCATTACACAAGGACTAGTGGAGGTGAATGGAAAGGTGGTTACAGAAATGGGATACCAAGTTCAGAAAACGGACAGAGTGGTTTTCGATGGACAGAGTATAACTCCAGAAAAGCCTGTGTATGTGCTTCTTAACAAGCCGAAAGGATATATCTCTACGACAAAAGATGAGAAAGCGAGAAAGACCGTGATGGATTTGGTAGCGAATGCTTCGCCGTATCGTTTATTCCCAGTGGGTAGGCTGGATAGACAGACCACAGGGCTTATTCTTTTGACGAATGATGGGCATTTGACTAAAAAACTGACGCATCCTTCTTTCGGAGTGAAAAAAATCTATCATGTTACTTTGGATAGAAAATTGAGTGTGGAGGATCTGCGCACCATAGCAGATGGAGTTCGTCTAGAAGAGGGCGTAGCAGAGGTGGACAGCATCTCATACATTGAAGGAAAACCTAAAAATGAAGTGGGAATAGAAATCCACATCGGCTGGAACAGAGTCGTAAGGAGAATTTTCAAGAAAATGGGCTATGAAGTGGAGGCTTTGGACAGAGTGATTTTTGCTGGGCTAACCAAGAAAAATATCAAACGAGGACACTGGCGAATTCTCACCGAAATGGAAGTGAATAACCTAAAAATGTTATAAAAAAAATAGAAGTGATAAATACTCTCTCTGTGTTTATCACTTTTTAATTTAAATACCGAATTTAGAATGGTTTTAGTAACGGGAGCAACAGGGATTTTAGGAAGAGTATTGGTTTTAGAACTCCTCAAAAAAGGCAAAAAAGTGAGAGCTGCCAAGCGAAAAAGCAGCAATATAGAAGAAGTCAAAAAATCTTGGTTCTTTTATACGGCGGATGCTGAACGGCTGTTTGAGCAGATAGAGTGGGTGGATGTGGATCTGTGGGATTTGGATTCGCTCAGAGTGGCTTTGGATGGCGTGGAGGAGGTCTATCACGCCTCTGCAAAAGTGAGTTTTCACCCAAAAGATGCCCAAGAAATGCTCAGAACCAATGTGGAAGGCACTAAAAATATGCTCTATATAGC
>CAUQMH010000117.1:0-4159 GCA_963519075.1 uncultured Flavobacteriaceae bacterium | reverse complement strand
CATTAAATTCTTCATCTTCAAAATTATTATTCAGCATTTTACATTATTTTCCTACAAATATATTAGGAATTTTCGAGACTGCATTTATCTTTTTCTTATCTATTACTTTCGCATATATTTCGGTGGTTTTCACATTTTTATGTCCCAATAATTTACTCACTGTATAAATATCTGTATCCATTGTCAATTGTAAAGTAGCAAAACTGTGTCTCCCCGAATGAAAAGTAATATGTTTATCTATCCCTGCTTCTTTCACCCATTTATGTAATTTCTTATTATTATAAGCACTATACAGCAACCCCTCAAATACTTTTTCCTCCTCTTTCCCTCTATTTCCCATCAGTTTTACCGCCTGTTCATTTATCGGAAGGTTCTCTACACCTTTTGTTTTTACAATAATAAATTTCAAAGACCAACCATTATTTTCATCATAATTCACATTTTTCCACTTCAAATTTTCTATATCTGAAAATCTTAGTCCTGTCATACAACTGAACAAAAAAGCTCTTTTCAATAGAGGATTATCACATTCTGTATTAACTAATTTCTGTATTTCTTCCAAAGTCAAATATTGTCTATTAGTCTCCTCCTCTTTTATTGTTTTTACTCTACTCATTGGATTATCTGATATCAATTTATTTCTATGAGCCTCTTTCAATGTCGCTCTTACTTTATTGAAATATGACAACGCTGTATTCTGAGACAATTTCGTTCCTCTATCTGATATTTTCTCATTCAAAAGATAATTCTTAAAACCTTCTAAAAACTGTTCATCTACCTTAGATATAGACAATTCTCTACCATTACAATATGTTTTCAAGTGTTTCAATGTACTTTTCCAATTTCCATAAGTCCCATTCACATCATATTTTTTCATTACCATTTGTTCAAAATACCCCAAAAATCCTATCTTTCCATTATTACTACTTACAAATCCAAACCTCCCATTTTGTATTTCCAATACTTTTTCACTCTTCACAGCTTCTGCCAATCTCATAATATCCCTGTTGTAATCCCTCTCATTCTGATTTTTAGGTTTATCATATATCTGTAATTTTAAACTTTCGTAAGTACTTTCTTTTGTATATTCATTATAATATTTCAAGTAAAAAGTGTTCATTCTTACTCTCCCTTTTTGTTTATTACTATTACTCAACTGTCCTTTTCTCTGTCTTAAATATACTTTCATCTCTCTATTTTTTTGATGATGTAACATTCCTCCTAATCAGGGACACAAGACAACAGGCAACACCTTATTCAAAGGGTATTACTACTTTTCATTTTTATATTTCCACTATTTATCATTATTTTAAATCTCTTTTAATTTAACTTTAAACAAAAAAAATCCAAACCTAAAAAAGTTTGGACTTCCATTACTTTCAAAAAGTAATAATTAAGGATTTCGACCTCCTCAAAGTTTAGACTGTAAATATCTTAATTTTTCACATAAAACCAACTACTTTCCGTTTTTTCCACCTCCTCTAAATCAAAAATCTATAAAAAGACAACCTCTCAGTTCTCTTTTTATAGATTCTTAATTCCCCCCTCCCTCTAAAAACTACCTTTTTCGGGCTTTTTCTCTTATTATTTACTTCTCTTTTTGACTACTATAATCATAATTTTATGACCTCTGACTACTTCTTTCTTTACTACTTCTGACCTTTTTTATCTATCGACCTTATTCTTTTATTTTTTATTTAATTTTTATTTAAATTTATTTGTCTATATAATATATTTTTATATTTTATAACATTATAATTATAATATAATAATATAACATATAATTTTGTATAACTTATAATTATAAGGAATCTACTATTTTTATTTTTTTAATATTCATATATGAATCAGAATAGAGAAAGACCAAAATATTTTAATAAAAATAATAGAAAGAGTGTTGAACGATTTTTCAAACGATTTTAACTATTATTTTTTTAATCTGATGTAAATACTCATTTTTTGAATTTAATTCGCACTATCTTCAAATAAACGATGTTCTCCAAATCAATACATCAAATCTTCTATCTGAGATTTTAAAATCAAATGTTTTTTACCTAATCTTATTGTTTTTAGTCTTCCCTCCTTTACAAACTTCCTGATAGTAGAATCACTCATTCCTACCAACAAACAGACTTCTGCTATACTCAAATAGATTTTAGATTTGAGTTCCTCCATATTCATACTCTGTGATTTACTATTTTTCAAATCACTTTTGTATTCTTCTTGGGACTCCTCTATTTTCCTGATTTTTTCTCTTTTTTTATAATCTTTTGAATTACAACTATGAGAACAAAATTGAGTCTTAAATGTCTTAGCTACAAACACTTCTCCACAATATTTACATATCCTATTTATCCTAATGTTACTACTCATTTTACACTTTCCGTTTTATTGTATGTTAATAATTTCTCCCAGTAATTAACAGTATTTACCATTATTTAGCAGTATTTGTCAGTAATAATTTCTCCATCGTCACCCTAAAAGTCTCAAAAAACTCACTTGGAGACAACACTGTAACCCAAATCGCACCCTAAAAAAGTATCAAAAAACAACAAAAAGTATCAAGAAGTATCAAAAATTTTAATGATAATTCATTGTAAAATAGTATTTTATAAAGACAAAAACCTCATTATCAATCCTTTGCAAAAACAGAGATTATTTCCCAATACAGAACTTACTGAAAATATTTCCTAAAACCTCATCATTGGTAAATTCCCCAGAGATTTCCCCAAGGTGTTCCAGAGCCGTGCGCAGTTCATACGCCAGAAGTTCTGTATGAATGCCCGAAACCACCGCTTCTTCCACTCTTTCCACGGAATCCAGCGATTTTCTAAGGGCTTCATAGTGGCGCTGATTGGTAATTACCACTGCATTTTCACTGCCTTTCAGAGTTTCCACAAAACTGGACAATTCCGCTTTGAGTAGTTCTATATTGATATTTTCCCGAGCCGAAATCCCCAGAATAGTATCCGTATAATCAGGGACAAGCTCCCGCTTCAGTGCTTGGTCTATTTCTGGAAGATTTTCAGCCGAAACTCCCTTGTTTTGGTCTATTTTATTATGAAGAAGCATCACTTTCAGGTCTGGGCGGTAGAATTCTTTTATAAAGCCGATGATTTCCTCCGCGCTGCTGTCCTGCTCATCATAGAGATAAAGCAGCACCTTTGCCGATGCTATTTTTTCTTTGGCTTTCTTCACGCCTATTTCCTCTATCGTGTCGGAAGTTTCGCGGATTCCTGCCGTGTCGATGAAACGAAATGCCGTGCCTTTTATATGCAGAACTTCCTCTATCGTGTCACGGGTAGTCCCTGCTATGTCACTCACTATCGCCCTTTCCTCTTTCAAAAGTGCGTTCAGCAGAGTAGATTTCCCCGCATTAGGTTTTCCAATTATTGCCACATTGATACCGTTTTTCACTGCATTTCCATACTGAAAACTATCAATAAGACTACCCAACTTTGTTTTAAGATTAGCGATAAGCCCCATCAGCGCCGAGCGGTCAGCAAACTCCACATCTTCTTCGGCAAAATCAAGTTCCAGTTCAATAAGCGAAGTAAAATTCAGCAAATCTGCTCTCAGCACTGCTATTTCCTTAGAAATTCCGCCTTTCAGATGCTCAAGGGCAGCCTTTCGCGAAGCCTCATTCTCGGAAGCAATAAGGTCGGCAATGGATTCCGCCTGAGAAAGGTCTATACGCCCATTCATAAAGGCTCTCATGGTAAATTCTCCTGCTTTTGCGGTTCTCGCGCCGTTTTTCAGCAGAGCTTCCAAGATTTTCTTGGCGATGTGTGGCGAACCATGAAAAGAAATTTCCGCCGAATTTTCCGCCGTGAAAGTCCTCGGTGCATGGAACACAGAAACCATCACCTCATCTATTATTTCTTCTTGGTCTTTTATAAAGCCATAATGCACCGTGTGAGTCGGCACTTTTTCCAAATTTTTCCCTTCAAAAATTCTATTGACCACCGCCAGAGCATCCTGCCCCGAAACGCGGATAATGCCTATCGCTCCCACCCCATCGGCAGTCGCAAGGGCGCATATCGTATCTTGATTCATAACGGCAAAGATAGTATATATTTAGCGAAAAACACGAGCAGATAACTCAACCTCTTTTCTCTAAAAATAAAATTTGAGCTAAAAAAGAAATTCCCTGCTGGTT
>CAUQMH010000116.1:0-4176 GCA_963519075.1 uncultured Flavobacteriaceae bacterium | reverse complement strand
GGGTCTACTTGGTCTAGACTTTCTAATTCTGGTTTTTTCTTTGGTGCAGCATAGTATTTTATAGCCTGAAAATCAGGTTTTTCGTACTTTATATTTGCCCAGTCAGGCTCTTCCATAGTCTGCCATATGCGGAAAGCTTCCAGACGCCATTCTGTCATCCATTCTGGTTCGTTTTTTCGTTTAGAAATTTCACGAACAATATCTTCGTTCAGTCCCGTAGGAAACTCCTCGTACTCTATATCCGTATAAAATCCGTATTCGTATTCCTTGTTTTCTAAATCAACCCTAAGGTCATCTTCTGTATATTTTGACATTGTAAATAAGTTGTTTTTTAATATTAAAAAGAAGGAAAAATCAAAATAAATTATAACTTTTCTTCCAATTTCTTTAAGTATTTAATATAGTTTCCCAATTGTTGAGAAATATCTAAAACTTGTATCTTTAGACTTTCATATTCTTCAATTTTAATAAAATCTAAACGATGAAGAACATGAAGAATATTTCTACATTCTCCTGCTGAGCCTTTAGAAAAATAAAGAAATCTTATGATTTCTTTTTTAGTTTCTCTTTCAAAGCCTTCTGCAATATTATTGGAAATGGATAAAGCTGCTCTTTTGAGTTGGTCTTTTATTCCAAAATCCTTCAAAAGGGAAGTGTTTTCTTGAGAAAGTTTATATATCTCCAAGGCAAAAGTAACAGCCTGTTGATAGACTTTCATTTCTTCAAAAGAATTATATTTTGCCATTTTTTAGATTTTTTGAATATGATGATTACGAAAATCTTATAAAGAAAAAGACTCTCCGCAGCCACAGGTTCTTTTGGCATTTGGATTATTGAAGACAAATCCCTTTCCGTTCAGTCCGCCCGAAAATTCTAAAGTGGTACCCACGAGGTATAAGAAAGATTTTTTATCCACGATGATTTTAATGCCGTTGTCCACGAAAACTTGGTCGTTTTCTAGTCTTTCTTTATCGAATTTCAGGACATATTCCAGCCCAGAGCAGCCGCCACTTTTCACTCCTACACGGATGTAGTCTGTGTCAGGGTCGTAGCCGTCTTCTTTCATTAGTTGTGTTGCTTTTTCTTTTGCAATATCAGAAACTTTTATCATTGATTTATATATATAAAACTAATTGACAAAGATACAAACAATCAGAAATATATCCTCAAAAAAGAATTAGATGTTATCTATTTTGTCTATAAATGCGATTTTTATGATTGAGAAATGTTATTAGAAATCAGAATTTTGGTAAAATCCCTTTGCGTCTATATGTTCAAAAACTTCGGGCGGAAGCATAGGGCGGACATTCTTTTTTTCTCTAATCATTTTTCTGATTTCGGTCGCAGAAAGTTCTATTATCGGAGCATTTATTTTGCAGATATTCTTATGTGTAATAACCTCTTTATCAACACCTTGTGTTAAAACGCGCGGATAAACAATGATTTGGTGATTTTTTATCAAAGTCTCGTAGTTTTTCCATTTTGGAAGGCTGGCCAAATTGTCCTCGCCCATGATTAGCCCAAAAGTATATTCAGGATATCTTTCACGAAGATAAGTAAGCGAATCTATGGTGTAGGAAGGTTTCGGCATAGAAAATTCTATATCCGAAACGCGCATTTTAGGATAGTTTTTTATCGCCATTTCTACCATATCATAGCGGTCGTGGTCGTGGAGCAGACTTTTTTTTGATTTCAAAGGATTCTGCGGACTTACAACGAACCAAAGTTCGTCTAAATCAGTATGTTCCACGATATAATTGGCTAAAATCAAGTGTCCGATATGAATGGGATTAAAAGACCCAAAAAACAAGGCTATTTTCATACGAAATGTTTAGGAGTTAAACTGAATATCTTTGATGTGAAGTATGTGATGCGTCTCGCCTCTCCAGTGGTTTTCTTCGATGGAAAAAACCATGTCAAAATTTTTATTTTGTAAATCTTCATAGCAGCTGCCAAGTCCAAAACCAATGCATTCTATATTCCCATTTTCTGAGGGCAGATAGAATTTTAGGTGGCTTTTGTCTTTGCCGATTAACTTGACAAATTTAGGGTTTGAAATATTTTTGAGAGCGAAAACAGGGCGCATATTTTGTGGCCCGAATGGAGCTAATTTTTGATGAAAATCGAAAAATTTTTCGTTGAGCTGATTGAGTTTTATTTCACAATCTATCTCTATTATCGGTGTTTTCTGGTGTTCTTGGATTTGCTCCGACACCACTTTTTCAAATAAAGTTTTAAACTCGTCAAAATTTTCTTTCTTTAAAGTAAGTCCAGCCGCGGCCTGATGTCCTCCGAATTTTTCTAAAAGATGGCTGCATTTTTCCAAGGCTTTATAAAGGTCAAAGTCCGACACAGAGCGGGCAGAGGCTACCATTTCTCCCTGACTACCATCTGTAAAAACGATGGTAGGTTTGTAGTATAATTCTGTAATTCGTGAAGCGGTGATGCCCACGATGCCTTTGTTCCAGTTCGAGTCATAAACGATGATAGAGGATTTCTTATCTTGTTCAGTGTCAATTATTTGTTGTACGGCTTCGGTAGTGGTTTGACTGTCCATTTCTCTCCGCTGGCTGTTCAGTTCACAGATTTCATTTACGATTTTTTGGGCTTCGTTTTCATCATTAGAAATCATAAGTTTCACAGCGTTTTTTCCGTGAGAAATCCTGCCTGCGGCGTTTATTTTTGGCCCAATTTCAAAGACGATATTAGAAATCGTAAAATTTTTTCGGCGTTCTTCTGGGATTAAAAATTTCAATCCCATTTTTTGTGTATTGTGGAGTTTTTTTAGTCCTAATTTCGCCAAAGTTCTATTTTCACCCGTGATAGGGACAATATCCGAAGCGATGCTGATAGCCAGTAAATCAGTAAGTTCATAAATTTTTTCGGACGGAATTTTGTAGATGGAATTCAGGGCTTGACAGAGTTTGAACCCGACTCCGCAGCCGCTCAGTTCCTTGTATGGATAGAGGCAGTCTTTTTGTTTTGGGTCTAAAACTGCCGTTGCCTTTGGGATTTCATCGCTTGGAAGGTGATGGTCACAGATGACAAAATCTATCCCGAGCGAACTAGCGTAATCGATTTCTTTTATGGACTTGATGCCGCAGTCCAAAGCAATGACAAGTGAAATCCCATTTTCTTTAGCAAAATCTATCCCTTGAAAAGATATTCCGTATCCCTCTGTGTAGCGGTCTGGAATGTAGAAATCCAGATATTTTTCATCATAAATTTCCGCTAAATACCGATACATCAGCGAAACCGAAGTGGTGCCATCTACATCATAGTCGCCATAGATTAGAATTTTTTCGCCGTTTTCCACAGCAGTGGCTATCCGTTCCACGGCTTTGTGCATGTTTTTCATCAAGAAAGGGTCATGAATGTCTTCTTCCTTCAACCTAAAAAATATCTTGATTTTTTCTAAATCAATCAGATTTCTCAGAGCAAGAATTAAAGCTTCTAAATCCTCGCAGTTTAGTTTAGATTTTAGCTGATGTAGAATGTTTTCGTTTGGTTTTTCTTTAAAAATCCACTTTGGTTTCATGGAGGACAAAGTTAAGGTTTCGTAGTAAAAATAGCAATGAATATAGTAATAAAAAATTGCCAGAGTCAAAGACTCTGGCAATATAATATATAATTGTAAATTATATTATTGAATAGGCATACCATATATAGCACCCTCTCCCCAAGTAGTTCCTCCAAAGTTATACAATTCATCACTCGCTGCACAACCATATGTGGTTACAGATCCTGCCATATAGTAATAAGTTCTAATGTTAGGATTACCACTATTGTCCAAGATTACGGATCCTTGGAGTATAGCGAATGGCGCCCCTTGTGGCAATAGTCCACTTATTAAAGTCTTACCATTTGCTCCATGTGGTGTTTGACTTGTAGGACTAGTAGTAAACATAGATCTTAACCAAAAATCACAAGTACTTCGCTTACCATACATAGCCATTAAGGCACTTACTGTTACTAGATATTTAGTATTAGCAGGAACATCGATATAAGAACCTGTGTAAAGATAATTAGCTGTATTAGGACGGATAGACCTTCCAGGATTTCCTAGATGACCTTGTGCCATGGCAATAGCTGGGACTTTCCAAGTTCCCACACCATTAGCATCACTGGTAAGTACTTTTCCTGCTGCTTGGTTAGTATCTACTATCTTGATAGCAG
>CAUQMH010000115.1:0-4177 GCA_963519075.1 uncultured Flavobacteriaceae bacterium | reverse complement strand
GTTTAAGACCGATTGCAGAAATCCAGTATTTAGACTATGTTTTATATTGTCTGCAAGGAATGAGCGATGATTTGGCGACTTTACAATACAGAACCAAAGGCGGTCAAAAAGCTCCTGTTATCGTGAGAACCCGCGGACACCGTTTGGAAGGTGTATGGCATTCAGGGTCGCCTATGGCAGGGATTCTGAACTTGGTAAGAGGAATGATGGTTTTAGTACCGAGAAACCTTACTCAGGCGGCAGGATTCTATAATACAATGCTGAATTCTGATGACACTGCGCTTATCATAGAACCGCTGAACGGCTACCGATTGAAAGAAAAACAACCAGACAACATCGGTGAATTTACCGTGCCTGTCGGAAAGGTGGAAATCACCAGAGCAGGGAAGGATATTACGCTGGTGACCTACGGTTCTACTTGGAAAATCGTAACGGAAGCTGTGGAAGAATTGGCAAAACTAGGCATAGATGCTGAGGTGATAGATGTTCAGTCACTATTGCCGTTTGACTTGTCAGCGGAAATCAGCGAAAGCGTGAAGAAAACCAATCGCCTTGCTGTAATAGATGAAGATGTAGAGGGCGGAGCTTCGGCGTATATCATGCAGCAGATTTTGGAGAAACAAGGGGCATTTAGATACTTAGACAGCAAACCGCTGACCATAGCTGCTAAAAACCACCGACCAGCTTACGCATCGGATGGGGACTATTTCTCTAAGCCGTCTGTGGAAGACATCGTAGAAAAAGTTTATGACCTTTTCCATGAAAGCAACCCAGCGAAATTCCCTAAAATATTATAAATTTAAAGCAAAAAGAAAACCTCCCTTAAAAAGGAGGTTTTTTATTTTGTGAGATTATGTTTTACCACCAATCCGAGTTTGATATGGCTGTTTCTACTGCCCATTCTGGTTTTTTCTTCCAGCCCTCTGGCGGAGCTTCTTTTATACTGTCTGGGACTGGATATTCTAATAATATCCTTGATATGTCTTCTTCTCCTTCCACATATCGTAGTAAGAATTTTTTATTAAGTAGTTCTTTTTTATCTTTTCCAGAAGTTGTATTACTATAATAAAATTTATTCCCAGTTTTGAATTTATAGTAAATAGAAGCGCCTCCTTTATGTGGACTATATTTATATATATCCTATCGTATATTTTCCTTTTTCCCTCAACTTTGGTTCATTTATAAATAAATCATTTATAAACGCTCCTACAACTAATAACCCAAATCCTATTAGGATGTATTTGCTTATTTTATTTATTTTGTTCTTATCCATTTATTTAGGATTTAAACCAAATCTCTATTTTTTATTTTGGGAACTGATTTTTAAAAATCGGACAGCAAGCAGTGTAGCAGAAATGGTAAGACCTATCCCAAAGGCTACCCACATACCATAAGCGCCCATTTTCATAGTTATACAGAGGAAAAATCCTAACGGAAGCGTTACCACCCAGTAGGCGATGAATGTAATGACACTCGGTATTTTTACATCTTGTAATCCGCGCAGACACGCCAAAGAAACCAGTTGTAATCCATCCGAAAGCTGGAAAAGCGAAGCGAGAACCAGCAGCTGCGAAGCCAGAGCAATCACGGCTGTTTCATCTTCCTTTGTAAAAAATGTAGGCAGGATATTTTTACCAATGGTAAAGGTCAGACAGCTTATAAACATGAATAGGAAAACTATTTTCATGTTGTTAATTCCTATTTCCCTCACGGCTACGAAATCTTTTTCTCCGCGTTTTTTCCCAATCATAATCGTAGAAGCTACACCAAAACCAGCACAAAGATTAAAGGTAAAGGAAGCCATGCTTATGGTAACTTGGTGGGCAGCAATGTCCGTGGTACTTACCATACCGCAGATAAAGGCTGCCAAAGCAAAGGCTGTCACCTCAAAAAACAACTGCAGAGCCGTAGGAAGACCTAATTTTAGCAGGGTTTGGAACATTTCCTTTTTGAAAAGAGAAACCTTGAAAATCAGCTCGTTAATGTATCTTCTTGTGATGGAATTTCTTTTCATCACGATGTATAAGAAAATAACAGAGAAAATCCTTGCAATCAGCGTTGCATAGGCAGCTCCAGCTACACCCATCGGTTCCAGACCGAAAAGTCCTTTCATGAAAACATAATTCAGAATTACATTGATGAGGTTTGCAGCAACAGTAGCTATCGTTACGCCGATGGTGTAGGACAGCCCTTCGGAAACCTCTCTCAGGGTCTGAAATTTCATTACGGGAATCACACTCAGCGAAATGATAGAAAGGTATAAAATAGCATCAGGGATGATTTCTTCTGGCTGTTTGGCGTAGTGTAATAATGGTGCTATGGCTAACAGGATGAAAGTCAAAATCGTTCCGATAAGGATATTTATCACTGCTCCATGGCGAAAAACACTATTGATTCTGTCATGGTCTTTCTGTGCCTGAGCCTCAGAAACTAATGGTGGAATGGCAAATGAAACTCCAACTCCAAAAATAAAAACTGAAATAAAAACGGAGTTTGCTAATGCCGTGGAAGCCAGTGCGTTGGCGCCCAGCATATTTCCCACCATCATATTGTCAAACAAATTCACAGAAACCTGTCCCAGCTGTGTAAGCATCACAGGGAGAGCAAGTTTAAAACATTCTCGGGTATATTTAAGATTAAGCGATAAAAGCATAAAATTATTTTCTTACAAAATTAGTTACATCTTCTGCTGTTACAGGGTTTGAACCTAATATAATCAGTCTTTCTACTACATTTCTAAGTTCTCGGATATTTCCTGTCCATGAGAAATTTTGGAGGGTTTTTATGGCTTTGTCATCAAATTCTTTTACCGAAGTTCCCTGCTCCTCCGAGATGAGTTTGGCGAAATGTTTCACTAAAATAGGAATATCGTCCTTTCTTTCATCCAGAGAGGGAACATGGATTTCTATCACGGAAAGCCTGTGGTAGAGGTCTTCACGGAATTTTCCTGCTTCTATTTCTTTTTTCAAATCTTTGTTGGTCGCCGCCAGCATGCGCACATCTACTTTTATTTCCTTGTCGCTTCCCACAGGCGAAACTTTATTTTCCTGCAAAGCACGAAGGACTTTGGCTTGGGCTACGAGGCTCATATCACCGATTTCATCTAGGAAAAGAGTACCGCCGTTGGCTTGTTCGAATTTTCCTTGTTTATCTTTGATAGCGCCAGTGAAAGAACCTTTTACATGTCCAAAGAGTTCGCTTTCAATAAGTTCCGAAGGGATGGCGGCGCAGTTTACCTCTACGATAGGGTTTTTGCTGCGTTCGCTGAGGGAATGGATGGCGTGTGCTACCAGTTCTTTCCCAGAACCATTGGAACCTGTGATTAGAACTCTGGCATCAGATGGCGCTACTTTTTCTATCATGTTCTGAATGTTCTTCAGAGCAGGAGATTCGCCAATCATTTGGTATTTTTTGCTGACTTTCTTTTTCAGCTGGGTGTTTTCTTTGATGAGCGAATTTTTAGTATTTTGTAAATCCTTCTTTTCCAAAGCATTTTTTACGCTCGTAATCAGCCTGTTAATATCAATAGGCTTGGAAATGAAATCGTACGCTCCGTTTTTCAGGCAGGTTACAGCAGTGTCTATATCCGCATGTCCCGAAATCATTACAAAAACACATTCAGGCTTTATTGAAAGACTTTGGGTGAGGAGTTCGTTTCCTGATAGTTTAGGCATTTTGATGTCTGAAATAATCAGGTCAAAGTCATTTTTTTCTATCAATTTATAGGCATCCAGACCATTTTCTGCAATGGTGATTTCAGAGCCTTGTATCTCATCTGAAAGTATGTTTTCCAAGATGTTAGAGATACTTTTTTCGTCTTCTACTATTAAGATTTTTTGCATGAGACAAAGGTAAGAAAATTTTATTTTTTTCTTTTATGGCTTTAATAAAGAATGGAAGAGTGAATTTATATACACAAATTGTTCGGTAAAAATGCGGAAATATTATATATTTGCTTAAAATATTTTGTAGTGCGTTGGTTTAGGATTATTTTATTTTTATTAGTCTTGTTGGCATCAGGCTATACGGCTGTGATGTATTATTTTTTTGAGGAGAAAAATTCTTTTGTGGTGGAAAAGGAAATAGATTTTCCTGTGGATAAGGTTTTTCCTCAATTTGATGATTTGCAGAACTTTACAAGGTGGAATGATTATTTTTTGTCAGATAAAAATTATCG
>CAUQMH010000114.1:0-4213 GCA_963519075.1 uncultured Flavobacteriaceae bacterium | reverse complement strand
AAAATATGTGTATCATACATCTGTTGTGCAAGATTATGAACAGCATATTTTATGTTTAGATGAATTTGCTTTTTCCCATGCTTGCGCTGACATTATCTTTCTCAATAAATAAACCAACTATTTTCCTGTAGCTGGTTTCTTATTCCTAACAAAAATTTAAAACTATTTATATATGAAAAAACTATACTTAGATGATTTACGAGTAACTCCAGAAGGCTTTGACAGAGTGTATAATTATGCAGATTTTGTAGAATATATTACACAAAATGGCCTGCCTGATTTTATTTCTTTTGACCATGACTTAGGCGAAGATGAGTCTGGATATGACTGCGCCAAATATCTGGTGGAATACTGCATAGAGCACAATCTACCACTTCCTAAATTCTCCGTTCACAGCCAAAATCCCGTAGGTAAAGAAAATATAGAAAGATTACTAAATAATTTTTCTGCTAGTTTCTAAAATAAAAGGCGATATCCGAAAAGCCTAAAAAAGAGTAGGAATAAAACGATTAAAAATTTTAATAAAATGAGGAAATATCTTGTATTTCTACTATTATCATGTTTTACTATAAGCTGTACCCAGCAAGAAAATATAAATGACCTAATAAAAAAAGCCGAGCAGGGAGATGTAGAGGCGCAATATAATTTGGGATATTATTATCATAGTGGAGAAGGCGTAGAACAATCCGAAAAAAGAGCTCTCTATTGGTGGCAAAAAGCAGCGGAGCAGGGACATGCAGAGGCGCAATTTAACTTAGGTGTTGTCCATGAGAAAGGATACGGCGTAGAGCAATCCTATGAAAAAGCTATCTATTGGTTTAGAAAGGCTTGTGAAAACTTTAATGACGATGCCTGCAAAAATTTAAACAGAATAAAGTAGTGTTTTGGTTTACTACTTGGTAATTTTTACAAACAAAAAGAAAACTTTTTTAGATTTTTAGAAAACATGATAAAAATCATTATTTTTTCAAGTTGTTCAAAAAATCTTTTGGCATGCTTATTGATTTACTAAAAATGTTTTTAATTTAAATTTTATTTTACCATTATGAAAAAAATGATTTTGCCTGTTTTATTAACAGGGCTTTTCGCAGTGAGCTGTTCAAAAAAAGAAGAAGCTAAAACTGAAACTCCACAAGCTGTAGAAGCTGACAGCGCTCAACAAGCTCAACCAGAGGAAGCTGCTAAAGCAGAAGCTCCTAAGAAGCATGTTGGTGAATTTTCTGGAAAAGTACCATGTGCTGACTGCCCTGGTATCGAAATGAAATTAACTCTAAACGAAGATGGTTCTTTCCTTTTGGATGAAACTTATTTAGAGAAAAAAGATGGTCAGTTCAACGCTAAAGGTTCTTACGAAGTAAGCGCTGATGGTGCTTTCGTTACTCTTAAAGAAGAAGGAAACGACAAGCCAAGAGTTTTCTTAGTAGAAGAAGATGCTGCTTACCTTGTTGAGAAAGTAGGTGATGCTAAAAAGCCTGAATACAAATTGGCTAAAAAATAAGCTGATACTGTGTCTTAAACAAAAAAAAGAAAAGTCGGAGAAAATCTCCGGCTTTTCGCTTTTAATATTTTTCTGATTTATTAGCTCAGACCGCTGATATTTCCATCTGCGTCTATGGTCATTCCTTCTGCCATAGGAACTTCTGGAAGCCCTGGCATACGCATAATATCGCCCAAAATAGGAATCACAAAACCAGCTCCTGCCGCGAACTCAAAGCCTCTCACTGTGACATCAAATCCTGTAGGTCTTCCTATTTTTTTCTCATCATCACTTAGTGATTTCTGCGTTTTTGCTATACATACAGGCAGTTTATCAAAGCCCAAATCTTTTATGATTTTAAGGTCAGCTTTTGCTTTCGGTGAATAGAGCACACCTTCCGCTCCGTATATTTTCTTTGCTACAGACTCTATTTTAGCCTCTATGCTTTCTTCTAATGGATATAAAAATTTAAAATCAGACTTCTGCTCGGTCGCTTCCACTACTGTTTTCGCTAAATCTCTCATTCCCTCTCCGCCGTGCATGAATTCATCTGCCAAAACAGCATGAACTCCCAGTTTAGCACATTCATCTTTCAAAAACTTAATTTCTTCCTCTGAGTCCGTTGCAAAATGGTTAATCGCTACCACAGGCTGAAATCCATAATTCTGAGCGTTTTCTATATGCTTACAAAGATTTCCGAAACCTTTTTTTAGATATTCTAAATTCGGGCTTCCATATTCATCTTTTTTCGCTCCGCCATGGTATCTCAGCGCCCTGATAGTCGCCACTATCACATACGCATCAGGTTTTAATCCTGCATACCTGCATTTAATATCAATGAACTTTTCTGCTCCCAAATCTCCTCCAAAACCTGCTTCCGTAACGACATAATCACCGAGAGAAAGCCCCATTTTAGTAGCGATAATGGTATTTGTCCCCTGTGCAATATTCGCAAAAGGGCCACCGTGAAGAATGGCAGGATTTCCCTCCAAAGTCTGAACCAAATTAGGTTTAATGGCATCTTTCAGCAGGATTGCCATTGCGTTTTCTGCCTTTAAATCTCTTGCAAAAACAGGCTTTTTATCATAGGTATAGCCCACAAAGATATTTCCTAAACGCTGTTTCAGGTCTTCAAAATCTTGGCTCAGACAGAGAATTGCCATCACCTCGGATGCAGGTGTGATATTGAAACCTTCTTCCCTTACCACGCCGTTTTTATCGCCCATTCCAATAACAAAATGGCGCAGAGCAAGGTCGTTCAAATACAAAAAAACCAAACAGAAGAAGGTTTTTTGGTTTATTTTTATATTGTGTTTTTTTCTTTGTAAGTTATTGTCTATCAATGCAGAAAGAAGGTTATTTGCCTTTTCCACAGCCGAAAAATCTCCTGTAAAATGCAGGTTGATATCCGCCATTGGGATAACTTGGGCATATCCTCCCCCAGCGGCACCGCCTTTGCTCCCGAAAACAGGCCCTAAACTAGGCTCACGAAGCACCAAAACGGCTTTTTTACCGATTTTATTCAGTCCATCACAAAGCCCCACCGAAACAGTGGTCTTCCCCTCTCCTGCCGGCGTGGGATTGATAGCTGTCACTAAAATCAATTTTGATTTTTTAATTTTTTCCTCATCGATGTATTTTAAAGGAATTTTGGCTTTATGTCTGCCATAGTATTCTAAATCTTCCTCTGCAATAGCAATTTTGTCCGCGATTTCTCTAATGGGTCTGATGTCCGCACTTTGTGCAATCTGTATGTCTGTTTTCACAATAGTTTTGTTTCCTACAAATCTATAAAAATTTGATTTAAAATTAAAAAAAATTTATAGCGAATTAAAATATTAAAATCCCTAAATTTATAGGCTGTCTATTTTGAAGAATTTTTGTATTTTCGCCAAATATTTTTGAATTCACTATGTCTTTACAAATTACTAATCTAACTAAAAAATTCGGTGAACAAACAGCACTGAATAATATCAACCTCAGCATTGAAAAAAACGAAATCGTGGGACTTCTCGGGCCAAACGGAGCAGGAAAATCCACGCTGATGAAATCCATCACAGGTGTAGTGAAAATAGATGAGGGCGAAATTTTGTTCAACGATAAAGATATCACTCAATATCCGATAGAAAGCAAGAAAAACATCGGTTTTCTGCCAGAAAACAACCCGCTTTACCAAGAGATGTTTGTAAAGGAATATCTGAATTTCGTGGCTGATATCCACAAGATACCAAGCGAAAGAATAGATGAAGTCATCGAGCTGGTGGGCATCACTCCTGAAAAATCCAAAAAGATTTCCCAGCTCTCTAAAGGATATAAACAGAGAGTGGGACTGGCGCAGGCGATTCTCCACCAGCCAGATTTACTTATCTTGGACGAGCCTACAAACGGACTAGACCCTAACCAAATCATAGAAATCCGAAATGTGATAAAAGAAATCGGTAAGGAGAAAACCATCATCCTTTCCACGCACATCATGCAGGAAGTAGAGGCGCTATGTTCTCGTGTTATCCTCATCCACAAGGGAAACATCCTGCAAGACACCTCTATAGAGGAGTTCAAAGGGCGATACAGCAATCTGGAAGAAGCATTCCAGAGCTATACTAATGGATAAAATTTTTTCATTTTTTATTGTAAAATAGTCTGTCGATTTTAAGGACAGGCTATTTTTGTTTCTAAAATATCCATATTTTCTAATTTCATAGAGTTCAAAAAAAATCGTAAATTTCAAATGTATTT
>CAUQMH010000113.1:0-4269 GCA_963519075.1 uncultured Flavobacteriaceae bacterium | reverse complement strand
ACAGCAGGGAAGAGCTTCAAAACTATATGGATACCCTTATAGCAGAACAACTCACCGCCTTACAGGATAAGAAATTTGTAAAGTATTATTAAAGGAAAAACATGAACGAATTTAGCTTTGAGCTTTTTAAAAAGCGCTTAAACCTATTTTTAGAAAAGATAGAAGACCTTGGTGGCGAGACTGACCCTCTTACAATAGAAAAACCCGCTACAGAGGAAGAAATCAAAGCCGTAGAGGCAAAATTAGGCTATACACTACCTCCTCATTTCCGAGAAGTACTCTTGGAAAACACCGCCCATTTGGAGTTTGGGTGGGATATTGATGATATTATAGATGAGGAAGACATTTCTTTACCTGATAAACTAGCTGAAATCTTTCGTGGAAAGTTGCTTTTTGGGCTGGATTTGCTTTTGGACTATGAGCAAGATCGCCAAGACTGGGAAGGGGAGGTATATCCAAATTCCGATAAAGAATACGACCGTGTTTGGCATAATAAAATGTCCTTTTTCCAAGTAGGTAATGGTGATTATATCGCTATTGAGTTAGAACCAGAGAATTATGGCAAGGTTGTTTATCTCAGCCACGATGGTAGTGAAAACCACGGGCTTTATATAGCTGATAACTTTAAGGAATTCCTAATGAACTATGCTGCTGTGGGTTGTACTGGAGGAGAGGATTGGCAATGGGAGCCTTTTTATACCAAAGGTAAAGGCATAGACCCTAGCTCAGAAAATGCATTTGAGTGGTATAAATTGCTAAATATAGATGAAAAAGAACTTGATATTTAAGATTTTATGAAATTATTGCTTTTATTTTTACTGATAAGCAGCTACACTTTTGCTCAAGTAAATGAAAACCATTTTTTTGCTGTAATTAATGACAAAGATGGCTATGTAAATGTTCGAAAAGAAGCAAATATACACAGCAAAGTGATAAAAAAACTTGATAACAATACGCTTATTTTTGCATTTAATTACAATAAATCAGAAGACGGCAATTGGATCTATGCTGATAATGATGGATACATCTATAATGACAGGGTCAAATGGTTAGAAAAATTACCCAAAATTGCCAAAGGCATCGAAAAGAAAAATGCTATTCACTTTTCAGGGAAAAATATCAAGGTAACTCTTACCTCACAAAAGTTTGATAAGAACAAACATTCTTTCATTTATTATAAAGAATCCCATCATTTCATAGAAAAGATAGATGGAAAACCTTTTTGGGGAACAGATGGCGAAATGCCAAGAGAGGAATATAAAAATATCCAAATACACATCAATGGGAAACATCTTTCCCTCCCTAAAAGCGCTTATGATGACCTATATGAACCTACTTTCTATGCAGAAAACAACTCCGTTTATTACGATAAAGAACATGACAGCTACTATATAGTGGTTACTAATAGTGATGGCGCTGGCGCTTACATGGTGTGTTGGCAAATAGAAAAAGGAATTTATAAGGGGAGAAAAATTGGTATACCTTTTTAGAAGAAATTTTATTAAATTTGGCGAGAAAATAATTACATTAACAATAAATATTTAGAAATATGCTGGAAGTTGGAGAAAGACCTTGGGGTAAATATTATGTCCTCGAGGATGAGGAAAACTACAAACTGAAAAGAATAGAAGTGAATGCAGGACACCGTTTGTCTTATCAATATCACCATCATAGACAAGAGTTTTGGACAGTGGTTCAGGGTGAAGCTGTGGTTGTACTAGACGGAGTGGAACATGTAGTAAAATACGGAGAAAGCATCTTCATTCCACTGGGAGCAAAACACAGAATAGAAAACAGAAGCTCAGAGCTTTTAGTGTTCATAGAAGTGCAGACGGGAACTTATTTTGGGGAGGATGACATCATCAGATTAGAAGATGACTACGCGAGAGGAAATTAAATAAAAAAGACTGTTATTCAACAGCCTTTTTATTTTGTGTCATATTATAAATAGATTCGGACATTGCTTCTGAGCCTTTCATTGTCCAATGGGTATCATCATAAAAATAGACATCCTTTTCTTTTTTTATCATATCTGATAAGATGGAGTAAGAAGGAATATATAGATATTCTTTTTTCTCTTTTTCCAACTTTTCAAAGAACAATGGCTCTTTTCCTTTGGGTTTATTTTTTATGTATGGATAGTACAAGTCATATTTGTCAGGCGCTATCATCACGATGAGCTTTATTCCTTTTTTCTCTAACAATTGATTTATTTTATTAAAAACCTTATTCGCTTGAGAAACATTTTTATCATCATTTTTTTTAGGCAAGAATTTTATATCTTCTTTATAAAATAATAAATCCTCTGGATTATTTGAAAAAAGGAGATTATTCTCCGACTTAAAACGATAAACATCTGAACGAAATGGTCTGTTTAAGAACAAATATTGAAAATTAAACAATGGTATTTTGACCGTGGCATCAGAGAAAAATTCTAATTTTTGTAGTTCATTGGGATTTGTGGATTTTAGGTTTTTCTTTTCGTATTCTTTTATCTGTGTTTTGATGCTGTCTATACTTTTGGACTGGGTAAAAGACAACTCAGAAGTTCTATCAACAGCGTATCTTTCCACTGTTTCCAATACGACATATTCTGTTTTTATTCTATCAAAAAAATCAGAATTGATAAGTTCTATCAGCACCTGTATAGGATTCTCTTCTGACAAGAATCTATCAACATGCGCAACAGAAATTCCTTTATTCGCAAGTATATTTTGATAGCCTACCTGTCTTGACTCAGAAAAAGAATCTCCGATAGTCAAAATATCTACCTTTATATTTTGGTCTAAATCAGCTTCAGAAATGCGTATATACTTTTCTTCTAAAGCTTTATACTGAGCAGCAACCTCAGATGAGGGAGAGGGATTATTATAAATATATCCCAATCTCGCCAAATCCCCTTCGTTTTTTCTATAAAAAACAGCATTAATGAAATAAAAAAGCAGGAAAGGAGCGACAAAAAAACTTGTTTTTATGATAAATTTCTTCATTACTTATTAGAATTGGAAATAAATAAACTGCTGTTCTTGTCCTCCAAAATAGAACAATGTCAAAATAAGAACATAGTAAAACGCATACCTTAGAGGTTTCTTCCATTTTAGTCCGAGATGCTCTATGGCGTATTCATTCCTTCTGCCCATCCACTCTATCACAATGAATACCAGCAGCAGAATAGCCACTGTGCCTACTTTTGGCAAATCTGAAAAAGCAGGAATACTAAATAATGATGGAGAAAATATTTCAGAAATATACGAAAAGGCATGCTGTATATTCTCCGCTCGGAAAAATATCCATGCCAACACAGTAAGTCCAAAAGTAGAAAGAATTTGTATAAATTCCCTAAAAGAAGGTAAAATTCGTCCATCTGCTACAACTCCCAAATTTACCCTGTTTTTACTAGTCAATAAAAGTGGAAGAAAATAGATAGCATTCAGCAGCCCCCATGCAATAAAAGTCCAATTAGCTCCGTGCCAAAATCCACTAACAACGAAAATCACAAAAGTATTTCGCACCTTCATCGCTGTACCGCCACGGCTGCCTCCCAGTGGAATATAAATATAATCTCTAAACCAAGTATTTAGTGAAATATGCCATCTTCGCCAGAACTCTGCAATGTCTCTCGAAAAGTATGGAAAATGGAAGTTCTTTTTTAGTTCAAAACCAAAAAGACGAGAGGTCCCAATAGCTATATCCGAATACCCAGAGAAATCGCCATAAATTTGGAATGCAAAAAATATCGCTCCTAAAACTAGTGTACTTCCAGAATAGTCTGCTGAATTATTAAATATAATATTCGCAAACTGCGCACAATTATCGGCTATAACTATCTTTTTGAACAGCCCCCAGAGAATCTGCCGAAGCCCATCCACCGCCTTGTAATAATCAAAAACTCTTTTTTTGTAAAACTGAGGCAGCAAATCTGTCGCTCTTTCGATAGGGCCAGCAACCAGCTGCGGAAAGAAAGTCACAAAAGATGCAAACGCTATCAAATCCTTTGTAGGTTCTAATTTTCTTTGGTAAACATCTATTGTGTAACTTAAAGTTTGGAATGTGTAGAAACTAATTCCCACAGGAAGAATAATATTCAGCGTTTCTATATTAAGCTTTATTCCGAACAGAGTAAAAGCTTCCACAAAATTTTCTACAAAGAAATTATAATACTTGAAAAAACCTAAAAATGAAAGATTTATAGACAAGCTGGTATAAAGCAAGATTTTTCTTTTTTTCTCGTTTTCTTCTTTTTTCAGAAGACAGCCTATGGTATAATCC
>CAUQMH010000112.1:0-4311 GCA_963519075.1 uncultured Flavobacteriaceae bacterium | reverse complement strand
ACTTTATTCAGTTACTTATCATAAGAATTCGGGAAATCTGTTTTCAGTTCATCTACTGATGCCAATACTTTTTTGGAGAGGGATTCTTGATAGTTTTCTAATTTGTCAGCAATTTCAGGATTTGATACCGCTAAAATTTTAGCTGCCAAAATTCCTGCATTCATGGCTCCGTTTAGCGCCACCGTAGCAACAGGAATTCCAGAAGGCATCTGCAAAATGGACAAAACACTATCCCAGCCATCTATAGAATTACTTGACAAAATAGGCACGCCTATCACAGGCAAGGTGGTACAGCTCGCCACCATCCCAGGCAAATGGGCTGCTCCTCCTGCTCCTGCTATGATTACACTGATTCCTCTTTTTTTAGCCGTTTTTGCGTAGTCCAGCATTCGTTCTGGAGTTCTGTGCGCAGAAACTATGGTAACCTCGTAGGGAACTCCCAATGATTGTAAAAAATCTACTGCCTGATGCATAATCGGGAAATCACTTTTGCTTCCCATAATAATTCCTATCATATTTTGATTGATTTTAAAATAAATTTAATTAACTTTACAAACGAAAAATTTAAACATTCCAAAGATAAAAAATTAACCTTTAAAACGAAAAACTAATTTTCCCGAGATGAAAAACATGAAACTCACATTCGCTATTTTGGCTATTGCTATCATCTGGGGGACTTCGTTTTTGGGGATTAGACTCGCTGTGGAGACTATTCCTCCGCTGTATGTGGCGGGTATTCGGCATGTGTTGTCAGCTATTATTTTGGGTGTTTATTTATCCTTCACAAGAAAGCTAAAATGGATAGGCTGGGAAAATCTAAAAGTTCAGCTGATACTTTCCACTTGTATTCTTATCATAACCAATGGACTTACCACAATTGCCGAAGAGCATGTTTCCAGCAGTCTGGCATCTCTGATTAGTTCTTGTTCGCCTATTTTGATATTTATCGGCAGCGTTTTGTTTAGAATGCAGCAGTTTACATTAAAATCTGTTCTTGGGATTTTGCTGGGCTTTTCTGGAATTATTTTGATTTTCTGGGATGGGCTGGCAGATTTGGCAAATCCTGATTACCGAAAAGGGATGATTTACCTATTTCTTGCTATTTCTGGAAATGCCACGGGAGCTCTTTACATCAAAAAAACAAACTATAAAAGCACCAATATTTTATTAAGTCTTTTTTATCAATTTGTCTTTGCGGGAGTGGTGCAGATTATGAGTGCTTTGGTTTTAGGAGAGGAATTTGCGCCAGAAACATGGAGTATGAAAAGCGTTATAGCTATGTTCTCGCTTACGATTTTTGCTTCTATTATCGCTTATTTGGCGTATATCTATGCATTGAGCCAAATTTCCGCTTTGAAAGTTTCTATGATTTCTTATGTAAATACCATTATTGCGATATTTTTAGGTTGGCTGGTGGCTAATGAGCCTGTAGATTCTAATTTTATCATCGCAGCGTTTTTGATTATTTTAGGAATATTTATAACGAATTATCATCCAGATATGTTTAAAACAAAAAAGCATTAGAAAATTCTAATGCTTTTTTGATATCACTCTAATCATTGATTTTATCGCAGTTAGTTTTTCTAACAGCTCTTCCCTACTATCCGCCAAAATGTTAATGTGTCCCATTTTACGCCCTGGTTTGGTTTCGGTTTTTCCGTATAGATGAACATAGGTTTTAGGCAGTTTTAAAACCTCTTCCAAGCCTTCATAATAGACTTTTCCTTGGTAACCCTCCTCTCCTACGAGATTAAACATTCCACTGTATTTATCGGCATCTGTGTCTGCTAGTGGAAGATTTTTTACCACTCGGTATATCTGCTCGAACTGAGAATTACTATTTCCTTCCTGCGTGAGATGTCCACTATTATGCAGCCTTGGAGCCGTTTCATTGACCCATACTTTTCCATTTTTATCCAAAAATAATTCTATCGCAAAAAGCCCAGAAGAAGCCATTGCTTGGATGAATTTTTTAACAATTTCATCAATTTGAGTTTGGATTTCATCAGAAATTTGGCTCGGACAAATATTAAAATCCAATAGGTTTAATCGCTGATTGGCAACCATCTCCGTGACAGGAAAAACTTTGATTTCTCCCTTGTCATTTTTAGCGACAATTACAGAAAGTTCCTTTTCTATATCCACCAATGCTTCCAAAACAGAGGGCGAATCCCAAAGATTTTCCAGCTCCTTTTCGCTGCGAATCACCTGAACGCCCTTTCCATCATAGCCGCCAGTATTTAGTTTTTGAACAAAAGGCAAAGGAAAATTCACTTCCGATTTATTTCGAATAACCTGAAAATCAGGACTTGGGATTTCGTTTTTTTGATAAAATTCTTTCTGTAGTATTTTCTGCTGAATGATTTTGACAGCACTAGGACTTGGAATGATTTTTATTCCTTGTTTCTGTAAATCTTCCAGCGCTTGGACATTCACATGCTCTATCTCTATTGTAAGAACATCTTTATCCTTCCCAAAATCTATAACAGTCTGATAATCATTAAAGTCACCTTTTGTAAAGTATGATATCCCTGCGCATGGGCAGTCAGAACTTGGGTCTAGTGTATAGAATTCATCATCGTACTTCAAAGCCTCTTGTATAAGCATCCTGCCGAGCTGTCCGCCTCCTAATATTCCTATTTTCATGGGTTAAATGGTTAGTTTTGTTTATAATTTTTATTTAAAAATTCTTTTTTCAGAAGTTCTCTATAAATTTTTCTGAATTTTCTTTGTAATTTTTTATGATTCGTATTTCGCTCCTCTAATACGACTGATTTCAGGATTATTTTTACTTTTGATTTGCTTAATTCCTCGAGCTCAAATCTTATATCTTTCAGTGTTTCATCTCCTATTTTTAGGCTGTCTATGATGTAATAATCATAAAATTGTATTTTTCTTTCCAGTTCCTTTTTCAGGATTTCCTTATCTACTTCCAGCGTTTTTAGGTCAGTTCCGTTCATAATCAGACTTTCGCTGCTTATATTATTTCTTTTAATAATCATCAGTGTATCTTTTTTAAACAAAATATTCCTGTTTTTCAACTCATCCAAAGCTTCTGTTTTACTTTTCGATATTTTAAAAGAATAATCGTTGAATAACACCATCCCATCCGAACCATATCTATAATACAGCGGCGGAGAAGTTGCCATCATCACAAAAACCGAAGGAACAAGCACCAGTGCAGGGCTTATTTTTCTTATTTTCAAAGGCTGAAGCAAAGCATCATACTTTATCAAAAGAAAAGGAATTACCAAAAATACAAAGGCGATGAAATCTGTATAATCGACCACACGAGCCACAGCAATGGGAGAAATCTGATTGTAAAAATCGATAAAACCTTCAGAAAATGGAGATTTCCAAAATATGAATAAAATAAAACTAACGAAAACGGAAAAAGTTCTCAATCTTGGGAAAATATAAGCCAAAAACAATGGAAAAATAATCATTCCCAAAAAGTCTGAAAATTTACCTGTAAACCAATTATGAAAATACAATTTCAAAAAATGGTCATTGATAAATAATAAAATTATGCTTACTACGAAAACATAATTCAGCAGTAAAAACCTATTCCTTTTCATATTATTTTGGATTAAAATTTCATGAAATCCCTTACAATTCCGCCATTCTGCGTGTATTGTAAAAGCTCTGTTTCTATGAAATTAGAGATTTCCGCCTTTTTTTCGCTTGGGAAA
Source organism: uncultured Flavobacteriaceae bacterium (assembly GCA_963519075.1). Classification (GTDB taxonomy): domain Bacteria; phylum Bacteroidota; class Bacteroidia; order Flavobacteriales; family Weeksellaceae; genus JABCPE02. The sequence goes on along the minus strand of CAUQMH010000112.1, from coordinate 619 downwards.
AGCAGATGTACATTCGCTCCAGCATCCAAAGTGAAGAAAAGAGGCAGATTGGTTTCCTTTCTAAATTCCCAAACCCTATTGATTACCTGCAAAGTACCTGTCTGCATCAGAATAAAAGCAGGGGCGCTCATCATCATCATCGCATGAAGTGTAAGCGCCTCATGCTCCACCAATTTCATAAAAACCTGTAAATCACCTGATTTCAATATTTCCTTCATCGGAACAAAGTTCTCTCTCGCCTCCTGAAAACGGCGTTCTGCATAGGGATTGGTATTCATCAGCCCATGCCCCACGGTGGAACTCACAGACTTTTGCCCTTCGTGAATCAGCAGAACATAATCATTAAAATCCCTAAATATCGGATGAATTTCCTCATTGGGATATTTCACAGCATACAAGTCAGAACTTCCCTCCACTTCATTCACCTCGCCCCAGACTACCAGCCCGTCATAAACGCTTCGGCAGGCACTTCCGCTCCCCAGACGAGCCAAAAATGAGGCTTTTTTGACATCAAAAAAATCTTTCCCAGAAAACGCTTTATCCATCTCCATAAGACATTTAGCTATAGCCCCAAAACCCGATGCAGAACTGGCAATTCCAGAGCTATGCGGGAAAGTAT
>CAUQMH010000111.1:0-4391 GCA_963519075.1 uncultured Flavobacteriaceae bacterium | reverse complement strand
TTGTTGGTTTATTTGTTTAATTTTATGTGATTTCTTTGTATGTGTTTGTGTGTTATTTTAACTCACATGATAAAATAAGGTATAATACTTTATTAAAACAAACATTCTGTTCACAGCAGTTATTTAGGATTAGTAATGTACTCCCTTATCTATAACCAAGCCTTTCACAAGTTTTACTGCTTTAATTATCAAATCAACTTTACTTGTTGAGAAGCTTGATGGCAGAGGAATAGGCATGATAACATTTCTAATCTTCTGTCTTGGGTCTAATTCCTGTCTTATTGTATTGATACCTGTATGCTTATATATTTCCTGTTTTATCTTATTTTTTATCATGCCTTCTACTCGGTGCTGGGTTTCTTTTGCTGACTTGCTCAGTTCATTTCTTCTTTCATATCGCTCCTGCTGGGGTCTTTCATACTCAAATCTTTCATCAAATACCCTCTCCATGCTCTTAAAAAATTCATCTCTGTGAAATCCTATTTTTGCCCCGTTCCCAAGTCTTCCCTCTTTATTATTTGCATTAGGGGACATTGAAACCTTATCCCGCGCATAAACGCTGGTTCTGTCGTGTCTTGATACAATAACATGGGTATGGTAATTCAATCCTCCTTTTACTGCTCCCTCTTTAATGACTTCCCCTGTATGCCTGTCTAATTCTAATTTGCTTTTCAGCAAATTGATTTTGACTAGGTCTGGGTTCTCTTTTGCCTCCTCTTCTTTTATTTCTTTTAGGGTTTCCCGATTTCTAAGCACTGCTTTATCGGTATGCTTATAAGTCCGCTCAGTCTCCACCCTAGCAAAATAAAGTAAATCCTTACCTGTAATTTTGCGTTTGGTAGTATCAAATCCTTTCTCCTGCCATACTTCATTTTTAATTCTCTCTTTGGCGGAGGCATGCTCCTGTTCTATGGCTTTTTCTTTTGCCTGTTCTAACCGATGTTCTAACTTATATCTTTCTACATAGCCCTTTCCCTCTTCTATATGAAGTTCGCTCTGCTTAAAAGAAAATTTTATCGGTTCTTCCAAACCCTCCTGTCTTTGATAAAAAATATACATTTTATCTCCTTTTTCTATTTCTTCTCCCTTCTTAGGCTTAATATCCTTTACCTCCAACCTCTCAAATTCTATCTCCAAAAGTGTTTTCTGCTCCTTATCCCGTTCTACTGCATTTTTTATTATCTGCTTCGCCCTGTATTCCTGCAAAGATACTTTCCCGCCGTCCAACTCTTGGACTTCGGTTTTATTTGCCCAAAAACGAACTTCTTTTCTGTAGTCCTCTGGGGTGGTTGCAATTAAAACAGCGTCTGTTCTCCGCTCTACAATCTCAGCTTCTATTTCTTTTCTCTTATCTTTATCCAGCAATCCCTGCTCCCTTGCTTCCTGCTCTGCTAACTTACTTTCATAATAAAGTTTATCTACAATAAGGGTGTTTTCAGTAACCAATTTAATCTTCTGATTTGGAACAAACAAGGAAATTTCTTTGCCCCGCTCCTTCTCAATGATAAATTTGCTCCCGTTCTCTAGTTCGGTTGCTTCTTTGATTTTCAGCACCATATTTTCCGTGCTTTTATGGAGTTTCTTTATTCCCTGCTCTTTTAGATAGGCTTCGTAGCGCTTTTCTACTTCGGGTTGCATTTCTTTTCTCTCCGCTGGATTGGGTAGTTTATCTTGGTGGGCATAAATTTCCCTGTCCATTAGCCGTGCATACTCATTCATTACCTCCTTAGTGTAGAGTTTCATCTGCATTTTCATCATCTCATCTCTCTGCTCATAATAAAAATCCAATGCTTCGGGGTTCTCCTTTAATTCTTCATAGTTCAGCCCTCTCCTTTCCAATTCCTGCTCTGCTAATTGGAGCATATGTTCCTGCTCCTGCTGGCTCGGGCTGATATTCAGCATATAGAAATTGCTTAATTTATTATTTAGTGTGCCTCTATTAGCGTCTATCCATGCGGTGGCTACTTCTACACTAATTTTAGAATTAGGGTCGTTTTCATCATAGGGGTTAAAACTTTGGTTAAAGAAATATTCCTCCCTGCCTGCTCCGCTTTCCCTAATCTTCTGATTTTCCTTATCCAAATACTGAAAAATATTTCTCGATGAAACTCCTCCCTCTTTTACATTATGAGAGGTAATATTGGCATACATCTATATCACTTCTTTTAGTTCTTTCCACTCCTGTTCTGATAATTCTACCACTACTCGGTTTTTTGTTCCTGTCATCCCTATTTGTTCAATTTTAGAGTTCTCAAAAATTTTAAACAGGGCTCTTTTCTGCTCCTCATATCTACGATACAATTCCATCGATTCTTGGTTGCTCTTTTCCAATTTTTCAGCCAGTTCTTTTTCCTTAGCACTTTCTGTTTTGGGCTGGCTAAGGTAAGATTTAGGAGTCATGTCGATTTTTGGGTTTTCTACTTTTTCCGCCGTTTTATTGATTTTTCCTAAATCTAAATTTTGGCTCAAATCATAGATTTGTTTCTGCATAGGAACAAGATGGTCTTTGGTAATTCCCCCTACCCACTTTCGCAAAGTGGTGTTATCATTTGTTAGTTTTTTTGCTATTTCTTCAAGATACGCTTTCAATTTGATTTCTAATTGTATAAATCCATTTTGAAATTCTCCTGCATAATCTTCCTTTGGATTTATGTTATTTTTTATAGCAAAAACTGACAGCAAATGAACGCATAAATTATAAGTAGGAATATCATATTTCTTCTTAATTGTATCCAATAATATCTTAGTATCCTTAGAAAGCAAAATTGTGGTATTTGACATAAAATATAGTTTTTTACATAGAGCAAATATATAACTTCATAATTTGATTTTCAATTATTTAATTTAAAAATAAACTTAAAAAATATATCTAAAATATAGAATTTCTATATAAGTCTATTTTTTATATTTTATAAAACAATGATAACCAACTAATTACTGAATTACGATTTTTAAATCGGAAGTCCCTCTTGCTTCAATAATTTTTTCGCCTGAAAGACAGAAAAAATTATCTAATGAAAATTCCATTTTTGCGGAAAATGTCCATTGAGAAAAACACCCGAAAAGTCCAAACAGATGAAACACCATTATTCAAAAAATAGAGTTTTTTTGGAAAACTAAATAAGGTGTGTTGCTTTTACGGAATTTTAAAATGCTATATTTAAATTAAATAAGTTATTTAATTTATAATGTAATAACACAATATTATTTTATATTAATTATTTAACTTATTTATCTTGTTTGTTATTTCTTTAATCAGATTTTTATAGTCTTCACTTGCACGACAATTGGGAGCTACTTGGAAGATAGTTTTTCCTTCTTTTTTAGCGTTTTCTACATTTACATCTTGTCTGATGAAGGTATTAAAAAAATATCCTTTTGCTTGTTCCACTGCTAACTCCCTATATTCTCTAAAATTTCTTGTGTTAGTAAGAACTTTATTAAAGAAAAAACCTAAAAACTCTAATTTTGGATTATATTTATTTTTGATATTCACTAAACTTGGTAACAATTCCTTGATCCCTTCAATGGAATACTCTTCTGCCTCAATAGGAGAAAGCACATAATCTGATGAAGCCAAAGCCATCTCTCCAAGCCCCAAATCTCCAGTCAAAGGGCGGGGCGGACAATCAATAATAATATAATCAAAGGCTAATTTTTCTCCCAAAATATTAAGCATTTCTCTTAAAATATTTCTATCCCTTTTTGATTTTTCAACATTTCTATCTCCAGCCAAAATGAAAAGGTTTTCGCCCTTCTGAACCATTCTAAACTCACCCGTTTTTTCCAAAAGGTTTTTAATCGTGTATGAATAGTCTTTTGGAATTTTGTATCCAATGGATAAATTTCTCTGTGCATCAAAATCAATCAAAAGAACTTTTTTCTTTTTCTCTGCTAGAGCAGCTCCAAGATGTATTGTTGTTGTTGTTTTTCCAACTCCTCCTTTTTCTGTAATGATAGAAATAACTTTTGTTTTCATTCTTAATATTTACCACAAAAATATAAAATAAATCAGTTATAGCCAATAATTATTTGATTTATCTTATTTATCTTATTGTTAAAAATGTATTTACTATATAGAAAGTATTCATTTACTAGTATGAGATAATTTAAATCAATAAGAATATGGATATTTCCAAAATAAATATAAAATCATATATACTATTTTATAAATACTTAATGAGAAAATTTCTCAAAAACTGCATTTTTTCAAAGCAATAAATGCTTAATAACATCTTGTTGGTGTAATAAATACACTGAAAAATGAGAAAAAACAGACCTCTTTCTCATTATAAAAAAATTAGTTTATTGTATATCAGTTACTTAATTGTTAAAAAATTACTTTTTTTCTCACAAAGTAAGGTTGCAGGACAGTGCCGCATTCGTTAAAT
>CAUQMH010000110.1:0-4518 GCA_963519075.1 uncultured Flavobacteriaceae bacterium | reverse complement strand
GGGCTGATGGATGAGGATATTTCAGGGAAAATAGCCGATGCTTTGGTGGAAAACCATGAAACGAGCGATTGGAGAAAATTTAATATTTATTTCCGAACCGAGGATGAAGTGCTGGATAAAGTCGTGAGAGATGTTATCCTTCGCCATAAAAGAGAATATGTGCTGAAAATGATAGAAGATTTGAAAAAAAGTCTGGATGAAACGGAAGAAAAAACCGAAATTTATGAACAAATCGTCAGACTAAACCAGCTGAAAAGTAAAATAGACCAAAAACTTTTTCGGATTTTGTGACAGATTGGTTACCTTTGGGAATTGGAATAATTTTTGAAAAAAAGGAGATAAAACTATGTTTATAGTATCATTAAACTACAAAAAGGAAATTAGTGAAGTAGAAAAATATTTAAAAGAACATGTGGATTTTTTGGATAAATATTATTTGCTCAGAAAATTCATTTGCTCTGGAAGAAAAAATCCAAGAACGGGAGGGATTATTCTTGTAAATGAAAAATATAAAGAAATGGTAATTGATATAATAAAAGAAGACCCATTTTATAAAAATGAAATTGCAGAGTATGAAATCATAGAATTTATTCCGACCAAATTTGATGAAAAATTTGCTTATTTTGTAAATAATTAACCTTAAAAAGATTTATATATGGACATAAAGAAAGAATTTAGAGATTTTTCTGTAAAACATTTAGGAAATAATGGGCTGGTAACGGACCAATATATGGGAATGTTCAATCCTACCAACCTTACACCATACATCACCGAAGAAAGAAGGCTGAATGTAGCGCAGATGGATGTTTTCTCAAGACTGATGATGGATAGAATCATCTTTTTGGGAACAGGAATTGATGACCAAGTGGCGAATATCGTGACGGCACAGCTGCTATTTTTGGAAAGTGCTGACCCAAGCAAGGATATTCAGATTTACATCAATTCGCCTGGTGGAAGTGTTTATGCGGGATTGGGAATTTATGACACGATGCAGATTATCAAACCTGATGTAGCTACGATTTGTACAGGTATGGCGGCTTCTATGGGAGCGGTGCTTTTGGTTGCAGGTGAAAAAGGAAAGCGTTCTGCATTGAAGCATTCCAGAGTGATGATTCACCAGCCGAGCGGCGGCGCACAGGGAGTTGCGAGCGATATGGAAATCAATTTGAGAGAAATGCTGAAATTGAAAAAAGAACTTTATGACATTATTTCCGAGCATTCTGGGCAGTCTTACGAATGGGTGGAAAAAGCATCAGACAGAGACTACTGGATGACTTCCACTGAAGCGAAAGAAATGGGAATGGTAGATGAAGTTTTGGAGAAAAAGAAATAAAAAAAATTATAAAATTAAAAGGTCAGAATTTTCGTTCTGACCTTTTTTGATTTAATCTAAATTCTGTTCTTTTAATAATCTTTTGTGGATGATTTGAGCCATTGCAACACTCATTTCATAGAGTAACAATAGCGGAATAGCCGCGATAAACATACTGACCACATCGGCAGGCGTGATGATAGCCGCGATAATCATAATGATGACAATGGCGTGTCTTCGGTAAGTTTTCATCAGCTGAGGAGTAAGAATTCCCAGTGAAGTCAAAACATAGACTATCATCGGAAACAGGAAGATAATCGCCATTCCAAAAACCACTTGCAGGAATATGGAAAGATAGTCAGACAAGTCATAACTCAGCCTGATTTCATCCGAAATTCTAAAGAAATACCCAAAATTGATAGCGAATGGCAAAATGATGAAATACCCGCACAGCGCTCCAAAGAAGAATAAAATCCAAGTACCATGGATGATGATAAGGGAATATTTTCTTTCGTTCGGCAGCAGAGCAGGGCTGATAAATCTCCACAGCTCCCAAATAATATAAGGAAACGCCAGAAGAATCCCTCCAAAAATAGAAATAGACATCATTACATTAAACTGCTCGTACAGTTTTCGCACTTGTATAGGAAATGTCTCAGGAAGCGAAATGCTTTCTTCGCCCAAATATTCTTGGGTAAAATAATTGATGTATCTAAAAGTAGGAAAATCAGGTTTGGTAGGGTAGAAGAGGATATTATCCACTACCCAATTGGTATTGATTCCGATGAAAACCGCAGCGATGATGATGGCTATCACAGACCTTATAAGGTGTCCGCGCAGTTCTCCCAGATGGTCTAGGAAAGACATTTCTTTTTGGTCGCTCATACTTTTTTTTAGTTTATGCCCTCATCCAAAAGGCGGTGTAGGTCTATAATTCCGAAGTATTTCCCTTGGTCTGTCACGACCAGCTGTCCGATGTTATTCTGTTTCAGTATCTGCATGGCTTCCTTTACGAGGGCGCTTTTCTCTATGGTTTTAGGGTTTTTGCTCATGATGTCTCTTGCGAAAATCCCTGAAATAGAGTCTCTCTCAGAGAGCATTCTTCGTAGGTCGCCATCGGTGATTACGCCTTTTATTTCTTCGTTTTCAGTGATTACGGTGATGCCGTGTTTAGAGCTGCTGATGGAGATAATGACTTCTTTTATAGTGGCATTGATGTCCACTTTTGGTTTGTTTTGAGAAAGAAACTGCTCTACTTTCGCGGTTTGTTTGCCCAAAGCTCCACCAGGGTGGAATTTAGCAAAATCTTCTTTTTTGAATTGGTTAAGTTCCATCAGACACACTGCCAGAGCATCGCCCAGAGCCAGCTGTACCGTGGTGGAAGTGGTAGGGGCCAGCTGATTAGGGCAGGCTTCTTTGGAAACATGTGTGTTTAAGGTTATTTCCGAAAACTCAGCGAGTTTGCTTTTCATGTTTCCTGTCATCCCAATGAGCGCTGAAGAATATTTCTTTAAAAACGGTAGAAGATTTACGATTTCGGGCGAATTTCCTGAATTGGAGATGCACAGCACCACATCATCTTTCTGAATAACTCCTAAATCCCCATGAATAGCCTCGGCGGCGTGTAGGAATTGTGATGGCGTCCCTGTGGAATTCAGCGTTGCTACTATTTTATTCCCGATGTGGGCGCTCTTCCCGATGCCTACTACAATCAGCTTTCCTTTGGCTTTGTGGATGGTATTTACAGCCTTATTAAAGTTTTCATCGATACGATTTTTCAAGGCTTCCAACTCTTCTATTTCTGTAGAGATGGTATTTTTTGCTATTTGGATTAAATCTATTGAGTTCAATTTGGTAAAATTTTATTACTTTTACATTTCCGTTCAAAAATAATAATTTTTTTCTAAAAATAATCATGGGAATAAAACATATGATACAATAACTATGAGATATTTAATTGTTTTCTTATCATTCGTGTTTTTCCATTTAAATGCACAGCCCTTGCCTACAATAATTATTGTTGATAGTATCTCTGTTTCAAAGAAACCTCTTTCTGTGAAAAAGATAAAGACAAATAATGCAGAAACTATCTATTTTTTGTCTTCATCTATGAAAAAAACGATACCTATGGCAATAACAAATAAGAGCAGAAATGTTTTTATTTATAAAAAAGATACTATGGATATTTACATAGATTTAGAAGAAAGAAAACAAATTTTTATTCAAAACCTACATTTTCAGAAAGGAAAATTTTCAATAAACTTTAAAAATTGTAGATTTGATAGTGATTATTATATAAAAAGTTTCCCAAGTGATTGTTTAATTTATAGAAAAGATGAAGAATAAAAACTTTATTAGCAATTATTTACTAAATGAAAAAATAGGTGTAGTAAGCATGAAATTATTATCAATTATTTTCTTATGCAGTTATAGTTATGTAAATGCTCAGCCTCTTTGGGAAGGTTTAAGTGTGGGTAAATTCTATAGGGAAAATAAAGAAATCTATCTACAAAAAATTGAAAATGGTATAAAATACTTTTCTGATAAAAAGGAAAGAGAAAATCATGGACTATCACAAGGGATGAATATCTTAGTTTATAAAAAAGATACCATGAAAATTTACATAGAACCCATACCACACCATCCTATTATGGGAGTTAAACGAGTTTATTTCAAAAGAGGAGAATATACAATAGATTTAAAAAAGTATGTTTCAGATAATACTCTTATAATTGAAAAATTTCCTCATGACTGCTTGATTTATAGAAAAGAAGAGGAAGGAAAAGAGTAGATTTAAGGCATAAAAATAACTTTTTAGTGGTCAAAAACTAAGAATAAAAATTGTTTAACATTTTTTGCAAATCAAATTTATTTCGTATCTTTGATAAAAGACACCTCACAAAATTGATTTTTGAATAAAAACTAAAAACAAATAAGTAAGTATGAAAAATGGGAAAATATCAGATTCTCTAAAAAAATATTTTGGTTTTTCTAATTTTAAAGGACATCAGGAGGAAATTATTTCTACGCTCTTGGAGGGTAGAGATGTTTTCGTTTTGATGCCAACAGGTGGTGGTAAATCTCTTTGCTACCAGCTTCCCGCTCTGATGAGTGAGGGTACGGCAATAGTGGTTTCTCCACTTATAGCCTTGATGAAAAATCAGGTAGATGCCGTGAATGGGCTGTTTTCCGAAGAAGGAGTGGCT
>CAUQMH010000109.1:0-4534 GCA_963519075.1 uncultured Flavobacteriaceae bacterium | reverse complement strand
TACCGCAGAAGCAGGAAGCAAAATATCCCAATTCCATGTTTTAGTAAAAAGAAAATAGCTCCCGCCTACGGACACCAATCCAAAAAAAATAAAAACCATAACATCCCCCAAACCTAAGTATCCATAAGGTTTCTTGCCGATTGTATAGCTTATCGCTGCCCAGATGCTCATAATCCCCAAACCTATAAAAACCCAAAATTCCGTAACAAAATCAGGAAAAAACGCCAAATAAAGCAATGCCGCTGTCGCTATCACAGACAAAACCGCAAACGAAATCACTACTTTTTTCATTTGCTCTGTTGAAATTTTCCCTGATGCCACCGCTCTGCTCTCTGCTTTTTCATCACGGAAATCGTCCGTTCCCTTTGTCCCATCACCATAATCATTAGAAAAATTGGACAAAATCTGATAAAGCATCGTAACAAGCAAAGCCAAAAGAAAAACTCTATAATCCCAAAATCCACCCTCCTGAACCAATCGCCAGCGGGCAATAAAAGCCCCCATAATAATGCCGCTCACGGATAGTGGCAATGTTCTCAACCGCGCCGCCTGAAGCCAAATAAATATTCCTTTCTTCATACCTTAATCACTGAAAATAAATCTTTATTTATTTCCTTTTTCACCTAAAATTTGTGTAAAGATAATCATTTGTGATTAAAAAAATAATCATTAGATTTGCCGAGGTTTATACTGATTATGAAATCACTCAATGAAGAAAACTATCTAAAAGCTATTTTCCATCTTATTGACAAAGATGACACTTTCACAGTCAATGAGTTAAGCAAAATGCTCAACATAAAAATGCCCAGCGTAAACAGCATGATGAAAAAATTTTCTCAGAAAAACTGGGTCATCTACGAAAGCTACAAACCTATAAAAATCACAGCTTTAGGAAAGAAAGAAGCCGCTCATGTAGTGAGAAAACACAGGCTGACCGAAATGTTTTTAGTAGAAAAAATGGGCTTCGGCTGGGAGGTCGTTCATGAAATCGCAGAACAGCTGGAACACATCCATTCCGAAATTTTCTTTGATAAAATGGATGAACTCCTGAACTACCCAAAAGTAGACCCACACGGCGAACCTATTCCTGACAAGCAGGGCAACATCATCCAGCAAAACCTGACAAAACTAAGCGAGTGCAAAGCTAGAGAGACTGTCATTCTTTCAGCAGTAATAGATTCCTCGGATGAGTTTTTGACTTACCTAAATCATAGAAGTCTGAGTTTAAATTCTGAGCTAAAAATTTTAGAAGTAGAAAAATTTGACCAATCGATGAAAATAGAGTTTGATGGAAAAACTGAAACGCTCAGCAAAATGGTTTGTGATAAAATTTTAGTGCAGAAAATCTAACAAACAAAAAGAGACGCCCCAAAAGCATCTCTTTTTTCATGTATTATTTTTTAAAAATTGGTGTCAGAACCTTGGTTTTTCCATCTATATTTTTAGGATTTTCTACTCCTAAAATATAATTGATAAATGGATAAATGTGTATATTTTCAAAAGGTTTTATCTCGTTATTTTCTTTGATTTTATTCCCAAAAGCATAGAAAATCGCCATCATTTCTGGTGTCACATACGGGTCATATCCATGAGTTCCCCAGATGCCTTTTCTATTTGCTAAAAAGTCTTTTTCGCTTTTTACCATATAGTACGGCGCATCGGTAATAATCAAAATATCGCCTATATTTTTGTGGTTTCTATAATGCCATTTTTTCGGTGTTTCTTCTTTTTTATACACTTTCACATGGCTGTTCCCCGCGAAATATTGTTTTATCTCTTGATAAACTTCCTCTTTTTGGTTTTTATTTTTTAGATAAACTTGGCAGTGCATACCATTGTTTATAATATCTGCTTTGTCTTTTAGTTTATTTTCAAGATTTTCGGTGATGATTATTTTCCCTTTTTCGCTTGTCATATCTATCATTCCGTGGTCAGCCGTGATGATGGTAGTGATTGGCAGGTCTAGATTTTCCACACCCTGCATGATTTGCCTCAAAAGCTCATCTGCCAGTTGTAATTCTTGTTTCAGTTTTTCAGAATTTGTCCCTGTCTGATGTCCCGCAGTATCCACAAACTCAAAATAAAGCGTCACAAATCGCGGTCTTTCTGCCTCTGGAAGCCTAAACCAATTCATCACCTGCTGAATTCTTTCGGTGTAAGGTACATTAACATTATACTGTTTCCAGTAGGTAGGATATTCGCCTTGTATAGGTGCTTCTGAACCCACCCAAAAATAAGAAGCGGTCTTCATTCCATGTTTCTGAAGCCACTGCCACTGCGGCATTCCTCCATAGAATTTAGGATTCTGCACAGCTTCTCTATCTGGGATAGAATAGATTTTGTCCTCTGATGGAGAATAAAACATATTATCCACTAGCCCATGGTTACCTGGGTACATTCCCGTAATTATAGTATAGTGATTAGGAAAAGTTTTACTAGGAAAACTAGGAATTACTCCTTTTGCATAGGATGATTTTTCTTTGAGTTTTTTAAAGTTTTCTAAATTAAATTTCTCAGGATAATCATACCTGAATCCATCAAAAGAAACCAGCAATACATATTGTTTCTCTGGCGGCTTATTTACCAGCACATTATTCTTACAAGAAGTGAGAAAAAAAAGACTAATCCAGATGAATAAAATTTTCTTCATTGTTAAATTTAAATTTTCACAAAGGTAAAAAGTTTTGAGTAAATTTGTGACAAATAAAATTATTATCATGAATTTCAGAATAGAAAAAGACACTATGGGAGAAGTGCAAGTCCCAGCCGAAAAATATTGGGGAGCACAGACTGAGCGTTCTAGAAACAATTTTAAAATCGGTGAGGAAGGCTCCATGCCTAGCGAAATCATAGAAGCATTTGCATACTTAAAAAAAGCCGCTGCCTATGCCAACTGCGATTTGGGCGTACTTCTTTTGGAAAAGCGAGATTTAATAGCCCAAGTCTGTGACGAAATTCTATCTGGAAAACTTTCCGATCAGTTTCCTTTGGTTATATGGCAGACTGGCTCTGGAACTCAGTCAAACATGAACATTAACGAAGTAATCTCCAATAGAGCTCATGTCTTAAACGGAGGAACTTTGGGCGAAAAATCATCTATTCATCCCAATGATGATGTGAATAAGTCCCAATCTTCCAACGATACTTTCCCTACCGCTATGCACATCGCGGCATACAAAAAATTAGTAGAAAAAACCTTTCCTGCAGTGGAACGACTAAGAGATTCTTTAGCTAAAAAATCTGAAGATTTCAAAGACATCATCAAAGTAGGTAGAACCCACCTAATGGATGCCACTCCTCTAACCCTTGGACAGGAGTTTTCTGGATATGCAGCACAGCTGGATTACGGACTAAAAGCCCTATCAAACACTCTGGAACACCTTCGAGAGCTGGCTCTGGGAGGAACCGCCGTGGGAACAGGTCTCAACGCTCCAAAAAACTACGACACAAAAGTCGCAAAATACATTTCCGAATTTACTGGGCTTCCTTTCATCACGGCTCCTAATAAATTTGAGGCGCTTGCTGCTCATGATGCCATCGTAGAAAGCCATGGTGCACTGAAACAAATCGCTGTATCATTATTTAAAATAGCCCAAGATATCAGAATGATGGCTTCTGGGCCTAGAAGTGGTATTGGAGAAATTTTCATCCCAGAAAATGAACCAGGCTCTTCCATCATGCCAGGGAAAGTGAATCCTACTCAGCCAGAGGCAGTTACTATGGTCTGCGCCCAAATTCTTGGAAATGATACCACTATCTCTTTTGCGGGAACGCAAGGACATTTTGAGCTGAATGTTTTCAAACCTGTGATGGCTTACAATTTTCTACAATCGGCGCAGCTTCTCGCAGATGCTTGCATCTCGTTCGATGAACACTGCGTATCGGGAATTCTTGCTAATGAATTAAAAATCAAAAGTTTATTAGAAAATTCACTGATGCTGGTCACAGCACTAAACCCTCACATCGGCTACGAAAATGCCGCAAAAATCGCTAAATCCGCTTATAACAACGGAACAAGCCTAAGAGAAGAGGCTATAAATTCGGGAATGCTCACTGGCGAAGAGTTTGACAGCTGGGTCAATCCTAAAGATATGATTTAAGTTTTTTAATTAAACTATAAAAATCCATAAAACTAATTGGTTTTATGGATTTTTGTTTTAAATATTTTCCTTCAAAATTTATTCTGCAAGTCCGACCAAAGAACCTTTTGCATAAAACTCCAGCAGCTTGACTTGATATAAATAATTGTATTTCGCCTGTGCTGCCGAACCTTGGGCATTTACATAATTGTTTCTCGCTGTATTTAGGTCGTAGATAGATGATTTCCCTGCCTGATAGCTCTTTTCCATGAAATCCAATGCCAGTTTTGAGCTTTTCTCTGCTTCCACCGCAGATTTATAAACCTCAAAATTATTTTCTGCCGTGTATTCGGCTTTTTGAATATTCTGTAAAAGCTCTTGTTTCTGCTGCTGCAGGTTGTTTTTGGCTATATCTTCATTTATTTTAGCCTGTTCTACTTGTATTTTTGTAATTC
>CAUQMH010000108.1:0-4671 GCA_963519075.1 uncultured Flavobacteriaceae bacterium | reverse complement strand
CCATTCACCAGATTCTATATTGGCTTTTACATTATAAACATTCACATATTCGCTTGCCTCAGCATTGATGATTAGATTTCCTAAATAATTATCACTTAGACTAATATTTTCTATCTTAAGGTCTATCAATGGAGCTAAAGCTCTCTGGTTCATTTTTACTTTCAAGCTTCCATTAGCTATCCCTTTCAGGTCTATTTTGCTGTCTTGATGAACTACTGCTAGGATTTTAGAGATGTCCATGTTTTTAACATCTCCTGACAGGTCAAAATCCTTTCCGTTTTTAAAAATTCCATTGACAAGAATTTCGCTGTCATCAGAATATAATCTCAGATTTTTGATTTGAAAATCTTGAGTTTTTTTCCTATAAACGATGGAATGGTCAAGCTCTGGAGAGGTATCCACCATCCAAATGAAATTACTCAGTTTAAGCTCTGTAGGCGAAAATTTCACTACATAATCCCCATTAGCACTCATAGACTGCTCTATATCAGCCGCATAAGGCGTCCATTGGTTCTTTTTTTCCTTTTCTAATGTCCCTACTTTTAGACTTGCAAGGACATTAAGTTTTTTATTATCTTTATTTTGGGCTTTTATGTTAATATCTTTCAATACACTTCCTTGATATTCAGTTCTTTCTACATTCGCAGACCAATAGTCCTCAGGATTAGAGGTATCTATTCTCAAGGTTATATTTCGTGCCATAACACTGTCTCTTTCTACTCCTTCACGAACTTCATAGTCTGGATTTACTTTTGCTAAAAGCCTTTCCGCTTCAGAGATTTCCACCTCTTTTTCCATAACATATTTAAAGGAAGGAGCATTCAGATTTAGCTTCAAATTATCGGTATTTCCATCAAAACTACCTGTAATTTTTGCTCCTTCTGCAATAGAAATATTAGGCTCAAAATAGTCTATCAATTTCTGATGAACATCGATATCCATTGTAAAACTTTGACCCTTGTAGTATTTTTTTACCTTATTTCCTGCCAAAAGTCTATTAGCTCCCTCTTGGAACATTCCTCCAATATCTTCTAGGTTAAATTTCCCCGAAATTTTACCCTTCACAGCATCTGGCATATCCACCTCTATCACTCTATTTCCACCTTCCATAGCCACTTTCACGACTCCATTTGGGATAGAAATGGATTTATTTCCACCCAAAACTACATTATTTATCGTTGCATCAAGATCTAAATCGTTAATATTAGTCATTGAAACTTTCCCCTTCACATCTCCTCTAAATGTATTTGTTCCCGAACCCGAAGCCCCGAAATAAGCCATATTCAGATGGTCTATCTTCGCATCCACATCAGCAGAAAGTCTCGGTTTGCTGAAATCTATTTTACCATTTACCACGCCTCTAGCCTGCGTGTCATTGATGTTGATTATCCCTTTAAACTGTTTTTGCGCAAGCTCCCCATCCAGAGAAATATTGTTCAATGTTTTCCCCATGAGTTCTATTTTTGAAATCTGGGATTTTGTATTTAGAGATAAAGTATTGATATCAAAGCCTTTACCCTGAACATTGAATTTTCCAGAAACCAGCCCAACCTGCTTATTTTTTGTTAAAATCGTTGTATTCAGGTCTTTTAAAGTCAGATTTCCGCTATATTCAGGCATTTTAGAAGAGTAATTTCTAAGGACAAAATTATCAATCTGCGCCTGCCCAATTCCTGTAATCAAATTCCCCTTCGCAGCCACTCGGTCTTTATTGAGGTCTGCGAATCCATTGTATTTTATACGCCCAAAATCATCAGCCACACCGCCCATTTTTTTCGCAATGAAAGTCGGCAAAGATGCTTTTAGCCCTTTATAAGTGAAAGCTGCAGAAATTTGATTACTTTTAATATTGAAATTCCCCTCCATCAGTTTAGCCAACCTGATTTCTGAAGTTTGGATTTCATTATCTTTTACTTTTATCAAAAAGTTTTTAAGGACAAAATCATTCAGCGTTCCATCCATCTTCCCAAAAAGCTGGTATTTCTGGTAATTATCCCAGTTTTTCACGAAATAGCTGATGTCATATCCATGGAGATAGCTGCCTCTTTTAAGGTTCATATCCCACACCACTTTATTATTAAAATCCTTCCAACCTGTCTTTTTATCAAGGTTAAAAACCAAGTCACCCTGCAAGAGCGAATGGTCTGTATGGAAAATCAAATCTTTCAGTTCCAGTTTTTCATTTGTCACTGTAACATCTCCAGAAAGCGCTTCCAGTTTATGTTTTTTGCCCCATCGTTCTGTGATGAAAGAAAATTTATTAAGTTTCAAAGTGACATTTGGGCCATTTGTTTTTAAATCAGAAACATAGGCATTAAAATTCTCTGCTTTCAGCCAGTTACCGTCCTCTCCTAGATTTTTATTGACAATAGAAACTTTTCCATTGATAATTTCTATTCTGGTCGTAAATTTAGCTGGTGGTTTAGTAGGGTCTTTCGGAGTGTCAAATTTTTCAATGTATTTGGTAAAATTATCCTGCTCCTCGCCTTTATAGGTAATCACCTTTAAATCAGGTTCTTCTAGACTTATTTTTTGAAATTTTAAATCTCTGGAATTAAAAGCTATAGCAAACCAGTCCGAATGTGCAGTAAGTTTTTTTGCCTTCAAAAATTCAAAATCATGATGGTCTTTTGCAGAAACGCCATTGATAATCACATCACCTAAAAAGTTAATCTCTACATTTTCAGCACTGAATGTGGTTTTAAATTCCTTATTTAGAAAACCGATAGCTTCCTTTGCGAGTTTATCCTTTACCGAAGGAATATTGATAGCTATCAGCAGTGAAACAACCAAAAATATGAAACTAAAAAAGCAGAACAAAAACAGCTTTGCCCACCATGAAAGTTTTTTCACTTTTTCCTTTACATTTTTTACCGAGGATTTGTTGTTTTCTTCTCCGATTTCGTTGTTATCTATATTTTTATCTATATTTGCCATTATGAATGCACCTATTATTTTAGGGATAGAATCCTCCTGTGATGACACCTCCGCTGCGGTAATTAGGGAACGAAAAATCCTCTCTAATATTGCTAATACGCAGACTATTCATAATGAATATGGCGGTGTAGTTCCTGAGCTGGCTTCCCGAGCTCATCAGCAGAACATCATCCCTGTAGTTCAAAAATCACTTGCAGAAGCAAAGATACAACAAAATGAGATTTCTGCAATAGGTTTTACACGAGGACCTGGGCTTTTGGGTTCACTTTTGGTAGGAACTTCCTTCGCAAAGTCTTTGGCAATGTCCTTAGATGTCCCATTGATAGAGGTTAATCATCTCCAAGCGCATATTTTGGCTCATTTTATAAACGATGCCAATCCCACTCCTCCACAGTTTCCGTTTCTGTGTCTTACGGTAAGCGGCGGACATACGATGATCGTTTTGGTAAGAGATTATTTTGATATGGAAATCATCGGAAAAACCATAGATGATGCGGCTGGAGAAGCTTTTGATAAAATCGGGAAAATATTCGGGCTGAACTACCCTGCGGGAGCGATTATTGATAAACTCGCCCAAAATGGAAATCCTGATGCTTTCACTTTTGGGAAACCTAAATTGGAAGGATATGATTACTCTTTCAGCGGTATTAAAACTTCGGTTTTGTATTTTGTCCAAAAAGAATTACAGAAAAATCCTAATTTCATTACAGAAAATCTATCTGACTTGTGTGCTTCTGTTCAGAAAACTATCATTGACACCTTGATGAACAAGCTACAAAAAGCCGTGAAAGATTTAGGAATAAAAGAAGTGGCGATTGCTGGCGGAGTTTCTGCAAATTCAGAATTAAGAAAAGCGATGCAGAACAATGCAGAAAAACAAGGTTGGAATATTTTCATCCCAAAATTCGAATACACTACGGACAATGCCGCTATGATAGCCATGGTAGCACAGCTGAAATATGAACGAGGCGAGTTTACTGACCTAAGAACTACAGCCACATCCAGATATGATTTCTAAAAAAAATAAAAATTTTCTAAAAATAAAAAGAGCTTTATTATGAAATAAAGCTCTTAGTTTTTAACAAAAATGCTAAATTATTGTGCTTGTGCAGCTGCAGCTACTTCAGTAGCGATTTTTTGAGCCCACTCACCCCATACTTTTGCATCTTCTGCAGACATTTTTGTCATTTTTTCTTGTGCAGATTTAGCTAAATCTTGAGCTTTTTGTGCAAGCTCAGCACTTTTAGCAGCATCTTTAGCTTTAGCAGCTTCTAATACTTCTTTGTAGTAAGCAGCGTACTCTTCAGCGAATTTTTGAGTTTCTTCGTTGCTGAATTTTGGAACTTCAGACAAAGCACCTGCTACACCTTCTGCAGCTTTTTCTTCTGCAGCTGGCTCAGCAGTTTCTTGAGCAGTTGAATCTGCTGCTGCTTCTGTTGCTGGTTTTTCAGCTGGAGTTTCTTTTTTACCACAAGAAACCATTGATAACATTGCTACTGCTCCTAGAGCGAATACTAGTTTTTTCATTTTAAAAACGATTTTTAGTTAAACAATTATTAAATTTTTTCTGCGACAAAGGTATACTTTTTTTTCGTTTTAACAAATTTTTTGATATTTTTTTTATTTTTATTTTCTGTTACAATTTAATATTTTTGCTTCTAATAACAATAGAAAGCATGAAATTATTCCATGGAGAAATCACAGAAAACACTGTAATAATACACGAAGAAGAAC
>CAUQMH010000107.1:0-4704 GCA_963519075.1 uncultured Flavobacteriaceae bacterium | reverse complement strand
CCTGCTCCCGCTACTAAGTAAAGGAGGAATAATAAACTTAATTGCGAAATCACTGATTTTTAGAGGTTTTATTAAGGGTTTATTATTCCTCTTTTTTTGTGTTTTGGTCTCTATGTTGGTCACTCAGTAGATAAAAGTAGTGCCTGGTTGTGTTTTAACTTTTAAAACATAACTGAAATGATAGAAAACATAAGCTTTGGAAAAGATGCTGCTTATCTCTATGCAGCTATGAACTACAATTTTTTTATAAAAAAAGAGAGTGACAAATCTGGAAAGTCACCTATTTATCTCAATGTAAGATTGAACGGAAAAAGAGCAAGAATCTCTACTTTATTAAAAATAGAAGAAAAACACTGGGATAAAGAAAAGAAAAAAGTTATCAAGTGTGATGAAGCAGATGATTACAATCTTATTCTGAAACAATTAGAAAACAGAATCACTAACATCATCGTCAAACACAGACTTTCTGAAACTCCACTTACAATGGATATGTTTCTGAATCAGCTAAAAAACGCACCACCAAGTTATGATTTGGTGCAATTCTTTGAACATGTAATCCAAGACCAAGACCTGTCAGAATCTACCATAATAAAACATAAAGGAATATTCAATAAGCTCAAAAACTCCAAAATACCAAGCTCTTTTCCAGATATCAATTTGCTTTGGTTCGATAAATACAGATCCTATTTAAAAAAATTAGGAAATAATTCTGCTACAGTAAACACTAATATCAGCATCATCAAGAAATACCTTCGTATGGCAAAAGCGAATGGAATAAAAATCTATGTAAATTTGGATTGGGTCAAGGTCGGTTCTACAGGAGGAAGAATCATTTGGCTCAAAGAAGAAGAAATAAAGAAAATGGAGGAATACTACTATTCTTCTTTTATTCCAGAACATTTGAAATTAAGTCTGGGATATTTTCTATTCTCCTGCTATACAGGACTGAGAATTTCCGATGTTATGGAAAGAAATCGTGATGACTTCAACGCTGACACCTTTGAGTTTATTTCGATCAAAACGAAAATGCGCCAAATCATAGGAATAGGGCAAAAATGCCGACAAATAATAGATAACAATCCTATGCTTTTCATCGCAAAAAAAGCAGGAGTCCATATCAATAAGCAAATCAAGGAAATTGCTAAAATATGCGGAATCAAAAAAAATATATCATTCCATACAGCAAGACACAGCTTTGCTACGAACTATCTAATCAAGGGCGGAAAGGTGGAAAACCTGCAAAAGTTATTGGGACACACTAAAATAATGACTACAATGAAGTATGTTCATATTATAGATGAAGAAGCTGCACTAACGACAAACATCTTCGATTAAAAAACTTTTGCCCCTAAATAGGAGCAAAAGACTAATAAGTTTCAGTTTCTATCTCTATAGAATAGTGTTTGTCCGAAATGGAATTTTTTACCCAGGATTTTATCCAGTGCCTCTTGTTGTAGGCAAAAATTTCCGAGCGGATATCATACTTACGGATTTTGTTTTTTTCCGCAATAAAAGTCCATTTGTAGCTGAAGTTAGACAGCCTGTTCATATACCAGGGCTTAAGATGTTCGGCGCACTCCTCTCCTTCTAGCCCTCTCGGATTGGTGGCGTGGTTATCGCCGTCTCTGTCCAGCCCAGCATAATAAACCAGCATCAAGGAACTTTCCTTGTAAGCCTTGGCAGTATTAGCACCACGGAAAAACGCCATCGGAAGACAAAAGCCATTAACAGTAACTTCTGTAGTATTTTCTGGCACAAAATGAGGATTGAGCTGATAACCTTTTTCATTAAAGAAAATATTTCTATTTTCCATTCCCTCTACTTCTGGAAATTTCAAATGAAAATACTCTTTATCAGTAAATTTTCTGATAGGATTTTCTACCTCAAAGGCTCTGAAATCTTCTGGCTCCTTGCTCTTATCAATTCTAATAAGGTTCATTATAGCCTTGGAGCCATCAAAAGTAAGGTCATAGTTTCGCCAGTTCTTGATGATGGTCACCAAATCACCGAACGACATATCTGGCACTGCTTTTTTAAGATTAACCCTGTTAAAATTAAATACATACGGAATCACATTGCCCTCTATGGTGTGCTGTCTCATCGGTCGGATTTCCATATACGCCAGACCTATATCTTTTTTAGAAGAATCCATCAAATGTGGAGCCTCTAAATAACCGTAATACTCAAAGACAAATTCCTTTCTATCCACGGCGTCCTGCTCGCTCACTTCTAAAACAAAACTCAAATTCTCCACCACTTGGCGCTGATTACCAGAACCAAAAGAATACACATGGTTACCTCCATAATACAGATTAACATCAGCCGTTTTCAAGGCATTATGCACCTTGAAATAAATCCTGTATTTACCTGGCGCCTCTATCACCACTGATTTTTTCCATTTCCCATACATGTCCCCTCCTGGTGTTCGTTCAGTCAAATATACTTCCTCCTTGAACATGCTGAGTTTATGTAGTTTTTGGTCTCCTGTGGTATAATAGTTTTTATCAGTAAAAATACATCTCTGTAGCAGATGCTCATCGCTAAGAATATCCCCCATAAGCTGGAACCCTGCATCTTTAAACCCAGCCTTCAGAACATACAGTAGGTAAGGCATCGGATGGATGATGTTTTTATTATAAACATCCATGCCGTCCTCTACTCTATTTCTAGGGAAACTCTTTTCAGCCTTTCCCTGTTCCTGCACTCTGTTGTTTATCATCGAATCAAAATATTTCCATTCCTCACTGTCCAGATTGTACTCGTCTGTATAGAGTTTTGGGAAATTATAATCTGATGCGGGATAACTCTTTTCCACTACTTCGTTGGCGTGCTGGTAGATGTCTGGAACTTCGAAATTATGCAGAGGCAGATCTGCTAGTTTCTTGTCAAAATTTGGTAAATTTTCAAATCCAGAATCAATCTGGAATTTTAGCGATTTTGTCCCAAACTCCAGAATCTCAATTTTTCCTTTTCTCCGTTTCCCTTCGTGAATATGGATCCCATCATGAAACCGCTTAAGTTTAGAATTGTCAAGCGAAGAAAACTGACCTATCTTCCTAAGAAATTCAACCGTATAAGGACACTCTATGGGCAAAGTGTAGTTGGTCCAGAAGCTGTCCTTGAACCTTGGATTTTCTTCGGTAAAACTAAATGAAAGCCCGTCCAGCGGAATCTCTATTCCTTCATTGGTTATAAATTTGTCCTGCATAACTTACTTGGTATCTATCACATTAAACTCTAAATCCATCTGATACAGATGTTCGCTGGTGTCGTACATTTCGTTTTTCTTGCCTACAGCTACGGCTTTCAGCCTTAAATTGCCAATCATGATAAAACATAGATTAGACCCCAGCAGGTCGTCTATCAGCGCAATTTCCTCCCGAAGAATCCACCCTGTATTGATAGTAAGCGATTTCTTCCTTTTACTGCCGTATTTTAATTTATTTTCGGCATCAAAATAATGCTCAAACTCCGAAATCATTCGGTATTTATCGTGAGCAGAGAACCACTCAAATACCAAGTTCTCCGTTTCAAAGAAGATATGAATCGGATTTTCAACCTCTGGGAACGGAATATATTTAATCTCCCCAGCAGTAATGATTTCATTCTCTTTTCCAGTGAATAATTTTCGGATAAAATTATGAGAACGAACCTCGTTTTTCTTCTCAAAAGCGGGTTTTCCTCCTTGATAAATATTCATCAGCGGAACAAACTCTGCCTTTTCCGAAATAGCATCTGCACTGATACGGATTACAGATTCTGGATAGGTTCTGCGCATGGGATGATTGGTAAATAATGGAAAACATCGTGGTCTTCTGCCAGGAACAAAGAAAACATTCTTTATCTGGTATTCTGAAAGCTGTTCATCATCCGCATTATGCTCGGTAATGGTAATATTTACCAGCGCAAAACTATACTGATAACCTACATCATTCAGTGGATAAAGCTCTCTGCATCTTGCAAAGAAGTCTTGGATTTCCTCTCCAGGGAAAATCTCTACTTCATTTTTGAAATAAAGATATTCATACTCCTGAACCTCCTGATATTCCTGCTGATAGCCTTTGAAAAACATCTCCAATTTCATTTTTACATAACTGGAGAAAGGATTGTTTTGGCTCATCTTTATCTTGTTCTTGTCCAGAGCAAAATAATAGGCTTCGCCTCTAAAATCTGATTTTAAACTCTCTGCTATCTTCAGCCTCACTGAAAAACTCTTTTCTATTGTCCCTGCTGAAAGCAGTATTTCTCCACTGTAAGCTCCCACAGCAAGACTCTCTGGTTTTACTGTGGTAATTTTCAGTTTTCCACCTTCTATTACAGCAGTTTCTATGAATGATGGTTTTAAAGAAACGCTGATTTCTAAATTATTTGGATTAACGATGTCCGCAGTAAAAGTTTTTGCAGAATCTACCCCTTTTATTAAAGTATCTTCAAAAATTCTTGGAGAAAAATCAAAATCTTTCACTACTTCCCCCGAAATAGTTTTGAATAAAATTATAATCGTCTTTTTCTTTCCTCCCGCTTTTATTTCTGCATGAAATTCATAAGTAGAATCTACTGGAGTGGTGTCTGAATATGCAGACTTTGATATTTGTATAACACTTTTATCAGTTTCTTTCAAAATATCCAAAGAAAAAGGATAAAAAGACTCCCAATCTGGAGTAATATTAAAAGTAATAGGCTCCGTAGTGCGGACTTCTAACC
>CAUQMH010000106.1:0-4738 GCA_963519075.1 uncultured Flavobacteriaceae bacterium | reverse complement strand
CATCTTTTGGATATTTTTCAAAAATATCTAAATAGTCTTTAAAAATGATTTTCATACAAAACACTAAATATCTCGCACAAAGATACAAAAACGCCCTTCTATTTTCGGAGTTGATTTTGGTTACAAATCCATTAAAATGAGGCGTTTAGTTTTAATAAATAATATTGTAATTGTATATTAAAATTATTTATTATTTTTGCCTTACCAAATAGTAAGTTACTAAATGGTAAGTTACCAAGATGGAAGTTTTATAATTATGGGAGAATTATCACCTTTTTCTTTTGGGCATATTGTTAATCTTCAGGCTTTTACTAACAGAGAAGAGGAACTACAAAAACTAAAAAAAAACCTAATCAGCGGTGTAAATACCATTATCATTTCACCGAGAAGATGGGGAAAATCCTCATTGGTTGCCAAGGCCATTGCAGAAATCAACAGAGAAGAGCCCAACTACAAAACCGTAAAAATAGACCTGTTTTCGGCTAATTCAGAGCATGAATTTTTGGAAATTTTTGCCCGAGAAGTCATCAAAGCAAGTTCCACAAAATGGGAAGAATGGGCAAATAATGCCCGTGAGGTTTTCAAAAATCTCATTCCTAAAATCAGCATTGGCATACAGCCTGATAGTGATTTTAGTCTTTCTTTTGATTGGGAAGAAGTTAAAAAACACAGCCTTGAAATTCTAAATTTACCCGAAGTTTTAGCAGAAAAAAAAGGCGTAAAATTCATTATTTGTATCGATGAATTTCAGAACCTAGCCCAGTATCATGATTTTGAAACTTTAGAAAAGAAAATGCGTTCTGTATGGCAGCAACAGAAAAATGTGGTCTACTGTCTCTATGGAAGCAAAAGACACATGATGACTGACATTTTCAGCAAACCCTCCAAGCCTTTCTACCGCTTCGGAGACTTGTTTCTACTACCAAAAATTAAAAAAGAAAAATGGATTCCTTTTATAATAGAAAATTTCAACAAGACCAATAAAAAAATTTCAGCAGAATTTGCAGAAAAAATAGCAGATTTGATGAAAAATCATTCTTGGTATGTTCAGCAGTTCTCTTACTACATCTGGAGCGAAACGGAGAAAGAAGTGACAGAAGAGGTTTTCAAAAACGCGTTATCTCGTTTAATCCAAAGCAACATTCCGTTTTTTCAGCAGATTATAGAAGAACTCAGCAATACGCAGATTAACTTTATAAAGGCTTTGGTAAAAAAAGAAAAACAGCTTTCTTCTAAATCTACTTTGGAAAAATACCAAATGGGAACTTCCGCATCTGTATCCAAAAATAGAAACATTCTTTTGCAGAAGGATTTAATCCACAAAGAAGAAAACTCATATGAACTGCTTGACCCTGTGTTTGAACTTTGGTTTAAGCAAGTTTATTTTAATGAAAATTATCAATAAATATTATCTTCCTCAATAGGAAACAATTTTAGTTAAAACAATGAAATACTTAATTTTAGGAATAGGAAACAAAGGCGAAAAATACGAAAATACAAGGCATAACATCGGTTTTAAAATCGTGGAGAGAGTTGCCGAAAAAATAGAAGCAAAGTTCAGCTCTACAAACTACGGATGGACAGCCGAAGGAAAATACAAGGGCAGAAAAATAATTCTTTTAAAACCAGACACTTATGTAAACCTCTCTGGAAACGCCCTGAAATTCTGGATGCAGAAAGAAAACATTCCTTTGGAAAATATCCTCGTCGTCACAGATGATTTGGCGCTGCCTTTCGGTGCTTTACGCCTAAAATCAAAGGGTTCTGATGCTGGGCACAACGGTCTGAAAAACATTCAGGAAATAATAAAAACTCAAAACTACGCCCGCCTGAGATTTGGGATTTCTTCCGATTTTGAAAAGGGAAAGCAGATAGACTATGTCATCGGTGAATGGAGCGAGGAAGAAAATGAAAAACTTCCAGAAAGAATTGATAAGTTCGCAGATGCCTGCCTGTCCTTTGTCTTTGCTGGAATTACCAATACGATGAATACTTTTAACGGAAAATAAATTTTTATTACTAAAATCACCAAAAAACTATTATTTTTGTAAAAATTTGAATTTGTGATTAGTAACGAGCAAATAAAAGACGCACAGAACCGAATTGAAGATTTATACAAATACCTTCAAATAGAGCGAAAAAAGGTAGAAATATCCAATGATGATGAGAAAACCGCCTCTCCAGAATTTTGGGACAACCCAAAAGAAGCCGAAGCATTTCTGAAACAGCTCCGCTCCAAAAAGAAATGGGTGGAAGAATACGAAGAAATCCATAAAGAATTTGAAGATTTACAAGTATTAGTAGAGTTTTCCAAAGAAGACCCAGACAGCGAAAAAGAAGTAGAAGACATCTTTCCAAAACTTCTTGAAAAAATAGAAAATCTGGAATTTAAAAACATGCTTTCCAGTGAAGGAGATGAGCTTTCTGCCGTTCTCCAGATCACAGCTGGAGCAGGTGGAACGGAGAGCTGCGACTGGGCATCTATGCTGATGAGAATGTACATCATGTGGGCAGAAAAGCAGGGATACAGCGTGCGAGAGCTCAACTTCCAAGAAGGAGATGTAGCGGGCGTGAAAACCGTAACATTAGAAATAGATGGAGAATTTGCTTTCGGGTATCTAAAAGGCGAAAACGGCGTACATCGTTTGGTGAGAATTTCTCCTTTTGACAGCAATTCGAAACGCCACACCAGCTTTGTTTCCGTTTATGTTTATCCTTTGGTGGATGACACTATCGAGATTAACATCAATCCTTCTGATATTACCTTTGAAACCATGAGAGCCAGCGGCGCAGGAGGGCAGAATGTAAACAAAGTAGAAACCGCCGTGCGACTTCGCCACCACCCTACGGGAATCATCATCGAAAACTCTGAAAGCCGTTCTCAGCTCCAAAACAAAGAAAAAGCCATGCAGCTCTTAAAATCAAGGCTTTACGAAATAGAATTGGAAGAAAGAAACAAGGCGCGAAACGAAATAGAAGCAGGAAAAATGAAAATAGAATGGGGCAGCCAGATTAGAAACTATGTGATGCATCCTTACAAATTAGTAAAAGATGTTCGTTCTGGCTATGAGACTTCTGATGTAGATGCCATGATGAATGGCAACATCACTCCTTTCCTGAAATCTTTCCTAATGGCGGAAGGACAAGGTGACGAAACTCATGATTTAACGATATAAAATTTTATCGCTGATATTCTTAAATAAATTATCTTTGTTGATTATTAGATTTTATGGAACATTTTGAAAGTTGGAAAGATTTAGTAAACCCTGAATTTTACATTAAATTGGGTGGTTTTTGGCTGGTGCTTCTCATCGTATTTGCAGAATCAGGATTGTTCTTCGGATTTTTCCTGCCTGGGGATAGTTTATTGTTTATTTCTGGAATTTATTCCACCACGATTATCAGTGAAACTTTTGGAGAAACAGGGAGCGACCTTCTCAATACTACGATTTTAGCTGCTACTGTGGGTGTTGCTGCTATTCTTGGAGATTCAGTAGGTTATTGGTTTGGCTCAAAAAGTGGTCAGAAACTTTACCAAAAGAAAGAATCTTTTTTCTTTAAAAGAAGTTATCTGCTGAAAGCGCAGCAATTTTACGAAGAAAACGGAGCGATAGCCATCATCATTGCGAGATTTTTGCCCATGATTAGAACCTTTGCCCCTATTGTAGCGGGCATAGTGAAAATGGATAGCAAAAAGTTCTTTTTATACAATATTATAGGTGGGCTTTTATGGTCTTTTTCACTGATTTTTGCTGGACATTATTTGGATAAACTTTTTATCGACCAGTTCGGAATTGATTTGAAAAAACATTTGGAATACATCATCATCGGGCTGATTGTAGTAACTACAACTCCTGTTCTAATCAAAGCCTTAAAAAAATAAAACTTTTAATTAATTTTAAAATTTATCTATCAGTAAAAAATAAAAAGCTGTTTCGAAATGAAACAGCTTTTTTAGTTATTGTAATTTAATAATTACTTCAATTCTACTTCAGCACCAGCTTCTTCTAATTGCTTTTTAAGAGCTTCTGCTTCGTCTTTTGGAACTCCTGTTTTTACTGGAGCTGGAGCACCATCTACGATGTCTTTAGCTTCTTTAAGACCAGCACCAGTTAGGTCTTTAACTAACTTAACTACAGCTAACTTAGAAGCACCTGCATTTTTAAGGATTACATCAAATTCTGATTTTTCCTCAGCTGCAGCACCTCCACCAGTAGCACCAGATACTACTACTGCAGCAGCAGCTGGCTCGATTCCGTACTCTTCTTTAAGAATAGTAGCTAATTCATTTACATCTTTTACTGTTAAGTTAACAAGCGTTTCCGCTAATTTTTTTAAATCTGACATTTTTTTAATGTTTTAATTGTTGAACGATTTATTTTAATTTTATTGAGTGTCTATTTTACTCAGTGAAGTCTCAAGATTACTCTGCTCCTTCTTCAGATGCAGGCTCTTCTTTTGGTTCTTCTGCCACAGGAGCTTCTGCTTTCGCTTCTGCAACCTCTGGTTTGTTTTGCAATGCAGAAATCAAGTTTCTGATTGGAGATTGAAGCAATCCTATGATTTCTCCAATCATCTCTTCTTTAGACTTGATGTTCGCTAGAGTATCTAACTGGTTATCACCAATATAGAAAGTTTCTTGCAAATAAGCCGATTTCAAAGCAGGGAATTCTCCATTCTTTCTGAAATTCTTGATAAGTTTTGCAGGAGCATTTGCTACTTCTGCTACCATCAATGC
>CAUQMH010000105.1:0-4807 GCA_963519075.1 uncultured Flavobacteriaceae bacterium | reverse complement strand
AAATAGTACAATAAATTTAGTAATGCAAGAAGACATTAATTAGATTAAACTACAAATAAAAAGCAATTTGAGATTATTATGAAATAAAAAATCAAAAAGAAAATATTTTTAATATATAGAGTCATGAAAAAAATTGCAATTATTACAGGGCTATTCATAGCAAGTTTTTCTTTTGCACAGAATGTGGTAAGTTATATAAATAAAGCCACAAACAACAAGGTAGAAAGAGAAAAAATATTAGATGCCATAAGAAAAGAAGGCAAAAAACAGATGAAACAGGAGTTTATCTTTAAACCTAATAAATTCAATGTTTCATCCAATGGTTATGCATGGATAGAGACAGAACTTTTCAGAAAAGATGGTAAAAAAATACAAATAGAGGAAGACTGGATGGATTGCTGTCACGCAGAAGCTTTTCTTAAAAAAACTAATGGTCAATGGAAAGTGATAGAATCAGGATTTTTCTCGACTGATGTTTGGTGGCTTAGTTCTCAATCTAAATGGATAAAACAAGGAGCTCCTAAAGCAATCTTCGAATAAGAATATATGTAATTGGTCTCAATAAAGATGTCATTCTTTTATAGTATGCTGAAAAGGCAAATAGCATTAGACAACAGTTCTTTTGAAAGACTTAAATGGTATCTCAACAAAGTAAAATCTTTGAAATTATTAAATCCAAAACCCTGCCCTCAAAAAGGCTGGGTTTCTTATTCCTGCATCACTTCCCTAATCAGCTCATACTCATACCCTTTTGATATGAGATAGCGCACGGTTTTCATGGCTTTTTGATAGTTTTTTAGACCTTTCTGCTCGGAGAAATAGGCGTTATACAGCTTTTCTATGGTCTTTTGATAATCGGCTTCATCTATCTCATCCATGCATTTATTGATGAGTTTTTCGGAAACTCCTTTGAATTTCAGGTGATTTTTTATCTTTATTCTGCCCCAGTTTTTCAGATAAAATTTTCCTCTGATGTAGCTTCTGGCAAATCGCTCTTCATTGAGGTAATTTTCATTGATTAGATAAAGCATTATTTCATCTTTAGCCTCTGGAATCAGCAGAAAATCCTGCATTTTTTGTTCCACTTCCTGATGGCAGCGGTCTTGATAAATACAGTAATTCACCAGTTTTTGTTTAATCTCCTCAAAAGTGTATGATTTTCTTTTTTCTTCCATATCTACTTAAAAACTTTGCCAAAGTTATAAAACCTTGGCAAAATTAAAATTTTAATGATGATTAAAAATGATTTTATGCATTAAACAATGCTCTTCCCTTCATCAGGTCATTTACTTTGACTTTTACTGCATCTAGGACTTTTTCATCATTGATATTCTTTACAACTTCGTCTATCAAATCTGCGATAACTGGCATATCAGCCTCTTTCAGTCCACGAGTCGTCACTGCCGCAGTTCCTAATCTAATCCCCGAAGTGATAAACGGCGATTTGTCATCGTATGGAACCATATTTTTGTTACAAGTGATATCCGCTTTTACTAAGGCTTTTTCAGTTTCTTTTCCGTTTACCCCCTTATTTCTTAGGTCAACGAGCATCAGGTGGTTATCCGTTCCACCACTTACAATGTCAAAACCTCTGCCTATCATAGCTTTAGCCAATGCTTGGGAATTTGCAATGACTTGTTTAGCATACACCTCAAATTTTTGGTCAAGAGCCTCACCATAAGCCACCGCTTTACCAGCGATTACATGTTCCAGCGGTCCTCCCTGAATACCTGGGAATACAGCGCCATCCAGAACAGCACTCATCATTTTGGTCTCTCCTTTTGGCGTCTTGTGTCCGTATGGATTTTCATAGTCTTTTCCAAGCATAATCATTCCTCCTCTCGGCCCTCTCAGGGTTTTGTGAGTCGTTGTAGTAACGATATGACAATGCTCAAAAGGCGAATTCAATAACTTTTTAGCGATAAGCCCCGCTGGGTGAGCGATATCTGCCCAAAGTGTAGCCCCTACTTCATCTGCTACTTCACGGAATTTAGCATAGTCCAAATCTCTGGAATAAGCTGAAAATCCAGCGATTATCATTTTTGGTTTTTCTTTTAGGGCAACTTGTCTCATTTGCTCATAGTCTATTCTCCCTGACTCTCTCTCAACGCCGTAAAATACAGGTCTAAAGTTGATTCCAGAGAAATTAACATGTGAACCATGCGTAAGGTGTCCTCCCATAGATAAGTCCATTCCCAGCACTGTGTCGCCAGGTTTCAGCACAGCCAAATATACCGCTGCATTTGCCTGAGAACCAGAATGAGGCTGAACATTCACATAATCCACTCCGAAAAGCTGTTTTGCTCTATCTATGGCTAATTGTTCCACTTCATCCACCACTTCACAGCCGCCATAATATCTTCTCCCTGGGTAGCCTTCTGCGTATTTGTTTGTAAGAACGCTGCCCATAGCTTTCATAACATCATCAGAAACGAAATTCTCAGAAGCAATAAGCTCTATACCATTCGTTTGTCTTTGTCTTTCTTTTTCAATTAGTTCAAAAATAATATCTTGCATTGGAATAATTTTTTATAAAGTTAAAATATTTCTTTTCTTATAATATTCTGCGAACGCTCTGGCCCCACAGATACCAAATAAACATTGATACCCAGATACTGTTCTATAAATTCTATGTATTTTTTTGCATTTTCTGGAAGTTCTTCATAGCATCTCACTTTTGTGATGTCTTCCTCCCAGCCTTTTAGCTCTTCGTAAATAGGCTCATAATCATAGAGTTTGGTCGTAGAAGAAGTGAAATAATCTATGATTTTTCCGTCTTCTGTACGGTATTTTGTAGCTATTTTCAGAGTATCTATCCCTGTAAGAACATCTAGTTTAGTGATTACCAGATTGTTAATTCCGTTAATCATACAAGCATGTTTCAGCGAAACCAAATCTAGCCAGCCTGTTCTTCTCGGTCTGCCCGTTGTCGCCCCAAATTCATATCCTATTTGTCTTATTTTTTCTCCTAAATCATCATTTAGTTCCGTAGGAAAAGGACCATTCCCTACCCTTGTAGTATAGGCTTTGGCAACTCCGATGAGATTTTGCAGAGCCGTAGGAGGAACTCCCGCACCGCTACAAACTCCACCTGTGGAAGGCGATGAGGAAGTCACATAAGGATATGTCCCAAAGTCAATATCCAGCATCAGTGCCTGCGCCCCTTCGAAAAGGATATTTTTACCGTTTTTTATAGCTTCGTTGATTTCTATTTCTGTGTCGATGATTCTGTCTTTCAGTTTTTGACCAATGGCTAAAAATTCATTGTAAATTTCATCAAAACTCAGCGTAGGCTTCCCGAAATATTTCTCAAATAAAGCATTCTTTATTTTAAGATTTTTCTCTATTTTTTCCTTCAAAACTTCAGGATTCAGAAGGTCTATCATCCTAATGCCCACTCGTGCGATTTTGTCTTCGTAGCAAGGGCCGATACCCTTTTTAGTTGTACCAATTTGCGTTCCACCCTGCTCTTCTTCTCTATAAGTATCAAGAAGAATATGGTAAGGCATGATAACATGCGCTCTTCGGCTGATGAATATATGGTCGGCTCTTCCGCCTTTTTCCTCTAATTTTTCTACTTCTGAGATAAAAGCTTTCGGGTCTACCACCACACCATTTGCGATGATGCATTTCCCTTTGCATTGGAGAACTCCAGACGGCAGTAGATGAAGAACGAATTTCTCATCTCCCACATACACTGTGTGTCCAGCATTATTCCCACCTTGGTAGCGGACTACATAATCAGATTTTGCAGAAAGAACATCCGTAATCTTTCCTTTTCCTTCGTCTCCGTACTGAAGACCAACAACTACATAAGTTGACATAATTATTTGTTTTTATTGTAATGTGACAAATTTAATTTATAATTTTTTCTAAAACAAATATTCTTTTCATTTAATGCAGTAAAGTTGATTTATCAAAATTTAATCTTGATTTTTAATAGAAACAAACAATAAAATTCTTATTTTTGCATTTTGGAAAAATATGAGCAGTATTACAATTCATGACAAACATTTCGTTCCTTATCTCACCAATGAGGAATTGCAGAAAGTAATAAAAGACCTTGCAGAAAAGGTTTACGAAGACTATAAGGATGAAGTTCCTGTGTTTATCGGAGTTCTGAACGGCGTTTTTATGTTTTTTTCAGACTTTATGAAATATTACCCAGGAAGATGTGAAGTAGCCTTTTTACAGGTAAGTTCTTACAATGGCGGGCTTCAGTCTACGGGAATAGTTTATAAAAAAATGGATTTAACCAAAGATGTAGAGGGCAGACACATTATCTTGATGGAGGACATCGTAGATACAGGAAATACGATAGAAAGTCTTATCGAATATTTCAAAAATACACACCGCCCAAAATCCCTAAAAGTAGCTTCTCTGCTGCTAAAACCAGAAGTTTTCAAGAAAAATTTCAAAATTGATTATGTAGCAAAAGAAATTCCTAATAAATTCGTGCTCGGCTACGGATTAGACTATGATGAGCTTGGAAGAAACCTTCCAGACCTCTATCAGCTCGAAGAAGGAAGAATCAACCACTAAAAAATAATAACTCTTCATAAAATGATAAATATCGTACTCTTTGGGCCGCCAGGAAGTGGTAAAGGCACTCAGGCTCAGAATTTAATACAGAAATTCAATTTGAAACAAATCTCCACGGGAGACCTTTTCAGACATAATATCAAGAATGAAACAGAACTTGGTAAATTAGCCAAATCCTACATGGACAAAGGGGAACTTGTTCCAGACCAAGTTACCATTGATATGCTCATCGATGAACTTAAAAAACCAACTGATGCTCAGGGGT
>CAUQMH010000104.1:0-4978 GCA_963519075.1 uncultured Flavobacteriaceae bacterium | reverse complement strand
GGTCAATGAAATCTATCACGAAGGCTATAGAGCGAAGAGAATGGAGGTAGGTTTCGTGGTAGGTGCAGTTCCTAAAACTTGGGTAAAACGCGAAAAACCACAGAATGGCGACATCGTGATTTTGCTTGGCGGTGCCACAGGGCGAGATGGCGTAGGTGGTGCTACAGGTTCTTCCAAGGAGCAGGACGAAACCTCTATACATACGCTTTCTACCGAAGTGCAAAAAGGGAATGCAGTGGAAGAAAGAAAAATCCAAAGGCTTTTCCGTAATCCAGAAGTTACCACTTTGATAAAGAAATCTAATGATTTCGGAGCGGGTGGAGTTTCTGTAGCTATCGGTGAAATTGCCGATTCTTTGGAGATTGATTTGGATATTTTACCTTTAAAATACGAGGGACTAAACGGAACAGAACTTGCCATTTCTGAATCGCAGGAGCGTATCGCTGTGGTGGTGGATGCCAAGGATAAAGACCAGTTTATCCATTTTTGTGAAAGAGAAAACATCAAAGCCGTGGAGGTGGCGAAAGTTACCGATTCGGGCAGAATGCAGATGTTCTGGAAAGGTTCGAAAATAGTAGATTTGAGCCGAGAGTTTTTAAATTCCAACGGCTGTGCAAAATCTCAAAATGCCGAAATTTCCCACCTTCAAAAACTTGAAAATCAGACCGAAATATTTAACGAAGAAAACCTCATCAAGATACTTTCGGATAAAAATACAGCCTCTCAAAAAGGCTTACTGGAGATGTTTGACTCTTCTGTCGGTGCGACTACGGTGGCTATGCCTTTGGGTGGAAAACACCAGATTACCGAGATGGAGGGAAGCGTGCAGACACTGCCTGTTTTGAATGCGAAAAATGTGGAAACGGTGTCTCTGGCAGCGTGGGGCTTTGATGCCGAAATATCATCACAAAACTCTCTGATAGGGGCAGCAGATGCTGTGGTGGAGTCCGTGGCGAAAATCGTGGCTATGGGCGGTGATTATAGAAAAATCCGATTGAGCTTTCAGGAATATTTTGAAAAATTAGGTCAAAACCCAGAGAAATGGGGCAAACCGCTGGCATCGCTCCTTGGGGCTTATGATGCGCAGATGAATTTTGGGCTGGCGGCCATCGGAGGGAAAGACTCTATGAGTGGAACTTACCAAAATCTGAATGTACCGCCTACATTGATATCCTTCGCTTGTGCAGATGGGCAGAAAAAGCACATTATTTCGCCAGAGTTTAAGGAAGCAGGGAATAATATTTATCATTTTTATCATCAAAATAAAGAAAATGGACTGCCAGATTATGAAACTTTGAAAGAGGTTTTTGATTTCGTTCATCAGCAGATAAAAGCAGGAAACATCGTTTCTGTAAAGATCATAAAAGACGGCGGAGCGGCAGTTTCATTGGCAAAAATGTGTTTTGGGAATCATCTCGGTGCAGAGGTGGAACTTGCAGAAAGCCAAGTTTTAGAGAAAAACATCGGTGGTTTTATCATCGAAAGTAAAACGGAACTGCCTCATTCCCAGCTTCATAAAATAGGAAAAGTGACCGAAGGAAAAACTTTGGTAATCAATAAAAAAGCGTTTGACCTTGGTAAATTGCTTTCGGCTTATACGCAGACTTTTGAAAATCTTTTCCCAACTGCCAAGCCGGACAGAATAGAAATCAACATCGATGAAAAGCTGAATTCTACGAGTCCTAAAAACATTATTATTAAGAAACATAACATCGCAAAACCAAGAGTTTTCGCACCGATTTTCCCAGGAACAAACTGCGAATACGAAACCCAAAATGCTTTCCGAAAAGAGGGAGCAGAAGTGACTTTATTGCCGTTCATTAACCTTACCAAAAGCCTTTTGGAGGAGAGTATAGAGGCGTGGACGAAGGAAATAGACCAATCTCAAATCCTTGTTTTCTCAGGAGGATTTTCCGCAGGGGACGAGCCTGATGGTTCTGCGAAATTCATTGTCAATGTTCTTAAAAATGAACAAATGAAATCTGCTGTTCATCGCCTTTTGGAGCGTGATGGGATGATTCTGGGGATTTGTAACGGCTTCCAAGCCTTGGTAAAATCTGGACTTCTGCCGTATGGGGAGATAAGGGATTTGGATGAAAACTCGCCTACGCTCGCTCACAACGCGATAGGGCGCCATATTTCCCAAATGGTGGATGTGAAGGTGGTAAATGATGATTCGCCGTGGCTGAAAGGTATGAAAAACAAGGTGTATACCATCCCGATTTCCCACGGAGAAGGGCGTTTCATGGCGAGTGAGGAGGTGCTGACAGAACTCTACAAAAATGGGCAGATAGCTACCCAATACATTGATTTTGAAGGGAAAATAGCTCACGGAATGCCGTATAATCCGAATAATTCGCTTTTTGGAATAGAGGGAATTACCAGCCGAAGCGGAAAAATCTTCGGAAGAATGGGGCATCCAGAGCGTTTCGCGGAAGGACTGCTGAAAAATATCCCAACAGCCAACTATCACAATATTTTCAGGAATGGAGTGGAGTATTTTAAGTAGGAAAATAGGACTACATAAATATAAAAAACACCTCTTTTTAGAGGTGTTTTTTTTGTTTTTTGATGTTAGAACAAATCGTGTAATTTAGATTTTGCAGAATCCCAGAATTTACTGAGGTCAGATTTTAAGTCATCTAGTTTGTCTTCTGCAAGGTCTTTTATTTCATCCCATTTACCTTCTGCTTCTTCTAATTTTTTTTCTAAAAGTTTGCTTTTTTCTTCCAGTTCTGCTTTGGCATCACCAGATAGTTCTTCTGCTTTGCCTTTTAGGATTTCTAGTTCTTTTTTAGCGTTTTCTATTTGTTCTTGAAATTTTTGTTTTAGTTCATTAGTGTCCATTTCTTTTATTTTTTATAATGTTAAACAAAACGAAGATAAACAAAAAAACGCATAAAACCAAATTAAAATTTCTGTAAATTGCACAAGGCTTGTTTTTGGACATGAGCAGGGGCAAAAAGTAATGAAGTAAAAACAATAGCAATGAAAAAAGAAAATAAATAATAATGGATACAAGAATTAAACTTGGAATAAGTGGGATTATATTGGCTTATGCAGCATATAAAATGATCATAAAAGATAAAATAGGTCTGAATTTGATTTAATCCGAGCGTGGGGTGTGGTCATTATAGGAATAATGATAGCTATTATATGTTTTATACTACTATTATTCGGATTCGATTAGTGAGAGTTATAAATACCCCAAATTGCCAAAGGAATAAAAAAGAATAAACTAAAGATAATCATAATGAAAAAAATAATTATACTATTTGTTTTATTGCTGATGAGCTGTGAAAAAAAATCTAATAATATAGAGATAAAAAAAGAAGAATTTAAATCTATTATTAGAGCATTTTATGAGCGGGAAGGCGCCAGTATAGGCACCAGTAAAAATGATACTCTGTCTGTGGCTTTTGTGCAGGAAAAGAATCGCATAAAAGTAGAGCTGTATTCTTTTGAAAAATTGGATGATTTTGATGAACATTGTATAGGAGAAACAGAAATGGATGGGTTTAAAATTTTTTTCTACGCTTTTCCTAAAAAAATAGACCAAATAAAGGATATAATAAAAATCAAATACAATAAAGAATACAAGTCTTATCCTAAAAGGGTAGAAAATCATGATGAAGAAATTGATGAAGATGTTGATGAAACATACGATTATTTCTATATTTTAAAAAACGGAAAGATAGAAAACGAAGTATATCGGGATTTTAGATATAGATAGGTGATAATCAGTGTATTAAAAGTGATTTAGTATGATTTTAAAGGACAGCCAAGGAAAAGACAGAATAAAATTTTCGGATATAATAAGGCTGAATAAAGAAGAGCCTGTTTTCGTCAAAATTAAGGTGCGTATTTCTACGGAAACTATGGTTTCTGAAGAGAATTTGGATATTGAAAGGTCTGATTTAGAGGATTTAACGAGGAATTTAAAGGATTTGTGCGAATGT
This sequence comes from uncultured Flavobacteriaceae bacterium, assembly GCA_963519075.1. GTDB lineage: Bacteria > Bacteroidota > Bacteroidia > Flavobacteriales > Weeksellaceae > JABCPE02. The sequence goes on along the minus strand of CAUQMH010000104.1, from coordinate 1,019 downwards.
AAAATAAGAAAATTTTTCTTTCAAAATATAGATGAAACGATAGAGATAGTTTTCAGTATCAATGATATAGGAACCATCGCCGTAGAGGGAAAAATGTATGATGAAAATTATATGAATTCTATTAATTTTTCGTTTCAGACAGATTTAAATGGGATAGCAACATTTTCCAAAGAAATTTCGCAGGAATTAGAAAAATATAAATAATAAAATGAAGGGAATAACTAAATATTTTTTAATGCTATTGCTGATGCTGAGCTGTAATAGTAATATAGCGAGAATTACACAAATTCCGAAAGAGCCTCCTATTTCGGAAAATAAAAATGTAAAAATATTATTACATCTATATGATGAGCCTGATGCTATAAAGGAAATAGAAATAAAGTCAGCAAAGGGAGAGCTATTATATACCAGCCAAAAGGGTTTGGGGTTTAATAAAACTACTTTTGTGGAAATTAATGTTCCGTATAATACTAAATATTTAATTATCCGCTATAACAAGGGGGAAAATAAAATTTTGGTTCGTCCTAATTATAAATATTTGTACATAGAATTTAGAGGAGAAAATCTATTGGAAGTTGTGTATTCAGTATCTAAACCTGCATATACATAAATTGGCTCACATAGCACAAGAATTAGAAAAATATAAATAACAAAAAGAAACAATATGCCAGATACTAAATTTTATTTAACAGACCATTCGAGAGAACTTTTATTTGATTTTATACAATCACAAGGAGGTGAATTAGTTCCTGATTTACTCTATGACAAGCCAGAATATGAGATTGTAAAAGATGTAAATCAGTTTATGGAATATATAGAAACTAAAACAGTTAGATTTTATATCATTTCTAAAAAATTTGATGATGAGGGTCTGGTGATTACTAAAAACAGATTTTCAGAAAAGCCTATTTATCATGTAGTTCAGAGAGTAGGCGGGCCGTATATTGATTTGGCTTTGTATCGTGGATGGGCAGATGACGCTACAGTAAAAATGAAAAGCACAGATGTAGGATATTATG
>CAUQMH010000103.1:0-5036 GCA_963519075.1 uncultured Flavobacteriaceae bacterium | reverse complement strand
ATATGAAGGAGAGGGAAGTTCCATGAGCTACAATCATACAAAAGACAAAAATAAATATGGAGAGGTTTTTATCAGAAAGGTGAAAGAAAATAAGAGCATCAACTATGAGTTGTATCAAGAACGAAAAGAAGTTCCATATAAAATCAATGTAAATTTTTATCCAAAAGGAGATAAAACCAAGATTGTATGGCAGGTAAATACGCCTAAATATCCTCTGTTGCTTAGGTTTAAGGCGGCAGATTCTGATATAGAAAGTTATATAAATAATAATGTAACTGTAAGTGTCAAAAACCTTACCAATCTGCTTTCAGGGAAAGTGGATAAAGAGGTGATGTTCAATCAGATAAAATATGACAGCATCATGATAGAGGAGCAGGATGAAAGGCTGTTTCTAGGGGTAAATGTGAGCACATCTAATAAAAAAGGAGCGTTGTTTAAAAATATAGTCATCAATCACAATAGGGTTTTCAGCTATGTGACCAAAGACCTCTCAAAGCGAGAAGATGAGTTCGGAGAGCCAGTGCTTTTTACAGAAGCGGGAGAGCTTAAAAACAAAGAAGTTTCGTATTTCTATGGCGTTCCATTGTCCCAAAAAGTGAATGTTTCGGATAATAATTTTGCTTTTAGAACCATTAAAAAATCAAAATATTACAGTATTTATTATAAAGGAGGATATGAACAGCGAACAAAAGCTATAGCCAAACTTTTGGATAAGATAAAGAAAGACCTTCTTCAAAACGGAAAGCTGGAAGAATTATTTGTGGAGGCTCCATATAATGAGAATGATATGGTGCTGAAATTATCGTTCCCAGTTTACTAAAATTAAGACTAAAATTTATAAATTTGTAACTCAAAAAAAGTAGGAGAATTAAAATGTAATGGATAGGTTTTCATTTTTAAATACAGCGCATATAGAGTTGATAGACAGTATGTATCAACAATATCTTCAGAGTCCTGATAGTATAGAACCTTCGTGGAAGTCGTTTTTTCAGGGCTTTGATTTTGCATTAGAGAATTATGGAGAATCAGTGCAGGAAGTTTCTCAAGTGGTGCAGACAGCCATAAATACAGGCGCCGTGCCAGAGGATATCCTCACAGAATTTAAGGTTATCAATCTCATTGAGGCTTATCGTACCAGAGGGCATCTTTTTACCAAGACCAATCCTGTAAGGAAGCGTAGAGAGTATTCGCCGACTCTTGATATTGAGAATTTTGGTCTTACAAAGGCTGATTTAGGCAAGAAATTCGACTGTGCTACACAAGTCGGAATGGCTGCTCCAGCTACTTTGGAAGATATTATAAAGCATTTGGAACAGGTATATTGTGACTCTATCGGAGTGGAATATATTCATATCAAAAATGTAGAGGAGAAAAATTTCATCAGAAAATGGATTTCAGAAAATGAAAATCACCCGATTCTTTCCGTAGAGGAAAAACGCCAGATTTTGCATAAACTAAACCAAGCCATCGCTTTTGAGCGCTTTCTTCATACCAAATTTGTCGGGCAGAAAAGATTTTCTCTGGAAGGTGGTGAGTCCCTTATCCCAGCGGTAGACCAGCTTATCAGCTACTCTTCTCAGCATGGTGTAGACGAGGTAGTTCTGGGAATGGCTCACCGTGGGAGGCTGAATGTTCTGAGTAATATTTTCCAAAAATCATATAAAGAAATATTTTCCGAATTTGAAGGAAAGGAATTCGATGAAGATGTTTTCTCTGGTGATGTGAAATACCATCTCGGTGCATCTAAAAGAGTGACAACAGCTTCTGGCGAGGAGGTTAGAATCAATCTCGTTCCTAACCCATCTCACTTGGAAACCGTAGGAGCTTTGGTTCAAGGGATTTGTAGAGCGAAAATAGATCAATACAAAGGAGATTACACCAAAGTTTTACCGATTGTCATTCATGGAGATGCTGCCATCGCAGGGCAGGGAATTGTCTATGAAATCGCCCAGATGATGACACTGGACGGCTATAAAACAGGTGGAACGGTGCATATCGTTGTGAATAATCAGGTAGGCTTTACGACGAACTATCTCGATGCTCGTTCTTCTACATATTGTACTGATATAGCGAAAGTTACAGACTCGCCTGTGATGCATATCAATGCTGATGATGTGGAGGCTGTGGTGCATGCCATTCGTTTTGCGGCGGATTATAGAGCCAAATTCCATAAAGATGTATATATAGATCTTTTAGGTTACCGAAAATATGGACATAACGAAGGGGATGAACCGAGATTTACCCAGCCTAAACTATATGATATAATCGCAAATCATCCTAACCCAAGGAAAATTTATAAACAAAAACTGCTTCAGGAAGGCATCGTTTCGGATGAAATCATCGCAGAAATGGAGCAGGAGTTTAAGCTTCTTTTGGATGAAAATTTTGAGGCAGCGAAGGAAATCGAACGAAATCAAATGACCATTTTCATGGAGGAAGATTGGCGTGATTTCTCAAAATCAGCTGTGGGAAAAGCCTTGGAAAAGGTGGATACCAGATTTGATTTAGCTGAATTAAAAGAATTAGCGCAGAAACTTTTTGTGCTTCCAAGCGATAAAAGATTTATTAATAAAATTATTCGTCTTTTCCAGCAGCGATTGAAAATGGTTCAGGAAACCAACGAGCTGGATTGGGCGTTAGGAGAGTTGCTGGCGTATGCTTCTCTGCTGAAAGAGGGCTATAATGTCCGTATTTCGGGCGAGGATGTGGAGCGTGGAACTTTTTCTCACCGTCACGCTGTTTTGAAAACGGAAGATACAGAGGAAGAATATATTTATTTAAAAAATGTTTCTGACAGCAGATTTGATATCTATAATTCCCATCTTTCTGAATATGGTGTTCTTGGTTTTGACTATGGCTACGCCCTTGCATCTCCGAAAACCCTTACGATTTGGGAGGCGCAGTTTGGGGATTTTGCCAATGGAGCGCAGATTATCATAGACCAATATTTGGTAGCAGCAGAAGAAAAATGGAAAATCCAAAACGGACTTGTGATGCTGCTTCCTCACGGAATGGAAGGGCAGGGTGCAGAGCACTCTTCCGCGAGATTGGAAAGATTCCTTACGCTTTGTGCTAATGAAAATATTTTTGTGGCAAACTGTACCACGCCGGCCAATTATTTCCATTTGCTTAGAAGACAAATGAAACTGCCATTTAGAAAGCCATTGGTGGTGATGACTCCGAAATCCTTGTTGAGACATCCAAAAGTAGTTTCTGGAATTGAAGAAATGGCGAATGGAGAGTTCCAAACTCTGATAGATGATACCTTGATAAATGCTGAAAAAGTGGAGAGAATAGCCCTTTGTAGCGGTAAAATCTACTATGAACTTTTAGCGAAAAGAGAAGAGCTAAATGAGGAAAGAGTGGCATTGGTAAGATTGGAACAGCTGTATCCTTTGGATAGGGAAACTCTTGCAGGGATAATGAACAGATATGCCCATAATAAAGAAATAGTATGGGTGCAGGAAGAACCAGAAAATATGGGAGCTTGGGCGTATATTCTGAGAATTTTGAGAAATACAGATATTCAGGTAATCGCTCCAGTGTCCAGCGGTACACCTGCTCCAGGTACGCACAAAGGTTTTGATAAAAACCAAAAACAGGTAATCCAGCGAGTGTTTGATTTGGAAAATTTAATAGGATAAACAATAGAGTTTATTAACATAAAATAAAGACTTAGAGCTATGTCTATATTAGAAATGAAAGTGCCTTCACCAGGCGAATCCATCACAGAAGTAGAAATTTCATCTTGGTTAGTAAAAGATGGCGATTTTGTAGAAAAAGACCAGCCAATAGCAGAGGTAGATTCTGATAAGGCAACACTAGAACTCCCAGCCGAGCAGTCAGGGGTAATTACCCTAAAAGCCGAGGAAGGAGATGTGGTAAAAGTAGGGCAGGTAGTCTGCCTTATAGATATGTCTGCACAAGGGGCAGCCGCGAAGGCAGAAAAACCAGCTTCGGAAATGAAAGTGGAAGCACAAACAGCGGCTATTCCTGCACAAGAACCTAAAAAAGAGGAATCTCATCCATCTTCTCCATTGGCAAAAGTGATTTTGAAGGAGAATAGCATTGATACTGATAAAGTTACAGGAACAGGAGTGGGCGGAAAAATAACCAAAGAAGATGCGATAAAAGCCGTTGCAGCAATGGGAAGAACGCAAGGAAACCGCAAGCAGACTGTTACGAAACTTTCTGTTTTGAGGAGAAAACTGGCGGCTAGATTGGTTTCTGTGAAGAACGAAACTGCTATGCTTACTACTTTCAACGAGGTGGATATGAGCGAAATTTTCAGACTGAGAAAACTTTATAAAGAAGAATTTTCACAGAAACACGGCGTAGGGCTTGGTTTTATGTCTTTCTTTACCAAGGCGGTTACCAGAGCTTTGAAACTTTATCCAGATGTGAATGCGGCGATAGATGGCGACCAAAAAATCAATTATGATTTTTGTGATATCTCTGTAGCGGTTTCTGGGCCAAAAGGACTTATGGTACCGATTATCAGAGATGCAGAGACTTTGTCCTTTAAAGGTATTGAGTTAAAAATAAAAGATTTAGCTACTAAAGTTCGTGATGGGAATATTTCTGTAGATGAAATGACAGGCGGAACTTTTACCATTACTAATGGTGGAACATTCGGTTCTATGCTTTCTACACCGATTATCAATCCGCCACAAAGTGCGATTTTAGGAATGCACAATATTTTAGAACGCCCTGTGGCTGTCAATGGGCAGGTAGAAATCCGTCCGATGATGTATCTGGCACTTTCTTATGACCATAGAATAATTGATGGTCGTGAGTCTGTAGGATTCTTAGTGGCTGTGAAAGGAGCCATAGAAAATCCAGTGGAGTTGCTTATGGAAAACAATGAGAAAAAAGCACTTGAGCTATAAATATTCATTAAAAAAAATCAGAAATCCTTTTGAAGATTTCTGATTTTTTTTGTTTCTAATAGTTTTTTAAGGAAGCATTTCAGATTCTATAGCAATTTCGCCAGTGAGAATTTTCTGAATAGGGCAGGCGTGGGCTGTTTTGTGCAG
>CAUQMH010000102.1:0-5069 GCA_963519075.1 uncultured Flavobacteriaceae bacterium | reverse complement strand
AGAATTGGCAACGCGGCTGTGTTTCACATCTCCTGCAATGGCGATTTTTAGGTCTTTGAAAGAACCAAATTCTTGTTTTATGGTCATCAGATCCAGCATGGTCTGGCTCGGGTGGTTTCCTGTGCCGTCTCCAGCGTTGATAATAGGGATTTTGATGTTTTTTAGTTCATCATAATATTGGTTTTGTCCGTGGCGAATTACTAAAAGATTTAGCCCGATGCTTTCTAATGTTTTCGCAGTGTCGTAGAGGCTTTCGCCTTTATTTACGGAACTTTGCGAAGTGTCAAAAGGAATGACTGAAAGCCCAAGTTTTCTTTCCGCCATTTCAAAGCTTATTTTGGTGCGGGTGCTGTCTTCGAAAAAAAGATTGGAAACGAAAATTTCATCCTGAGCTGTGTATTTTTTACCATTTGTCATTTCCAAAGCTTGGTCTAAAATCTGCTCGATTTTCTTTGGGCTAAAATGAGATATTGCCAGCATAGTTAATTGAGTTTTTTAGTTTTAAACATAAAAAAAAACGAAGCCAATCGAGCCTCGTTTTAATAAATAAAATATCTTTTTGAGCAGAAATCTGCTCTCAACAAACTTTCTAAAAATTCTTGCTTTTTTCATTCTTACAAAGGTAAGAAAAAAAATAGAACCAAAAGCGAAATAAAAAATATATTTTGTTTTTTTGGAAAAAATAATATCTTTAAAATCAAAAAATAGAGATGAAAAAGCTGGTGTTTATTATTTTTATTTCAATAAACCTATTTGCTCAAGATAAAAAGGCGTATTTAAAGGAAAATAGGTTTGATATGCTGGCTTCAGACTTTCGTTTTCCTAAGACAAATTTTGATGTTATAGGATTTGGTGCGTATCACGGAAGTGCGAAAACATATGAAGTTGAAAAATTGATTATCAATGATTTAAAGCGACAAGGTGTTTTGGATTATTATTTTCCAGAAACAAATTTTAGTCAAGCTTTTTATTTTCAAAAATATTTAGAAAATGGCGATGAAAAGTTGTTGAAAGATTTAGTTTTGGCTTTCCAAAGTATTGTAAATCAGGAAGGAACCATAGAAACTTTTAATCATTGGAAAAATTTACGAGAACTAAATAAAAAATATCCACAAAATCCAGTTCGAATTCTTGGCTGTGATGTGATAAATGAATATAAATTCCCAATAAAACATATTTTATACCTTACAGAAAATATCCAAAATTGGGAAGAAAGAAGATATTTAGAAAAAATTTTTCTTGATGAAAATACTGATTTTGGTATTGATAACGAGAGTTTGGAAAAACAATTAAAATCGTTTATTGAAAGTTATTGGAGAAATAAAGAAACTTTTGAAGGTGAAATTAAAAATATAGATGATTTTCATTTTATTCTCAAAAATATTGAGTATAATTTTAATGATAAAAGAGATAGAGAGCAGATAATTTTTGATAATTATATTTATTTGAAAGAAAAATATCAGTTAGGGAGCAAAAAACAATTTTTTAAATATGGATTTTTTCATATTCAAAAGTCAAGGGAAGGAGATTACCCATCTTTTTTTACAAGATTGATTGAACAGAATATTTATGAAAGAAATAAGGTGGTTAGTGTAATGGGATATCTCACAAAAAGTAAAGTTCTTTGGAATAAAATTTATGATAAACAGGGTAATTATAAGACTTATACAATAGAAAAGGGGTATGGAATTGGTGATTATTGGAAAGAGTATTTTAAAGAAATTGGAAAACTAAAGAAAATGAAACTTTCTGATATTACGCTTTTTAGACTTAATGCTGAAAATTCACCATATCACAAAGGTGTAGATTTGATGGAAGTTAAACAACTTTTTAAAAAGAGTAATAAAACTGAACTTAAAGGAAAAAATACAACGGATTTTATTGACTTTGCGGTTTTAATCAGTCATTCAGAAAATCAAATTCCACTGGAAGAAATGTTCAAAAAAATAGGAGGTTTTCAATCTTATTTCATTAAATTTTCTTAAATTGCCGACTTAAAATTTGAATAATATAGAATTAATTTTTATTTAATATTCTCCTATATAAATGAGTAAGTACATAATAGACAATCTTCCAGACTATTTTAAGCAATATGAAAAATCGGTGCATGATCCTGAAAAATTTTGGGAACAGATAGCAGATAAAAATTTTATCTGGAACAAAAAATGGGATAGTGTGCTGGAATATGATGTACATAACGCTAAAATAGAATGGTTTAAGAATGCAAAACTCAATATTACAGAGAACTGTATCGACCGCCATTTAGCGGAAAATCCTGATAAAACAGCAATCATCTGGGAACCTAACAGTCCTGATGAAGAGGCAGTAAAGCTATCTTATAAAGAACTTCATGAAAGAGTAGGGAAAATGGCTGCTGTTCTTCGTAGCCAAGGAGTGAAAAAGGGCGATAGAGTCTGCATTTACCTTCCTATGGTGATAGAACTGCCGATAGTTATGCTGGCTTGTGCGAGGGTTGGTGCTGTTCATGTGGTGGTTTTTGCTGGGTTTTCTTCAGCGGCACTTGCTTCTAGAATCAATGACTGTGAATGTAAACTGGTCATCTGCTCTGATGGTAGCTACAGAGGGAGTAAAAAAATAGAGCTGAAAGGTATCGTAGATGAAGCATTGGAAAACTGCCCAAGTGTAGAAAAAGTGCTGACTGTAAAACGAACAGGATGCCAAGTTACCATGAAAGAAGGAAGGGATTTTTGGCTTCAAGAGCTTTTGGATAAAGCTGAAGTAGATAACTCTTTTGAAATAATGGATGCAGAAGATCCTTTGTTTATCCTTTATACATCAGGTTCTACAGGAAAACCAAAAGGAATGCTTCACACTTGTGGCGGCTATATGGTCTACACAGGTTATACCTTTAAAAATGTATTTAATTATAGAGAAAATGATGTGTTCTGGTGTACTGCCGATATAGGCTGGATTACAGGACATTCTTATGCTGTGTATGGAGCGCTGGTAAATGGCGCTACGACTGTGATTTTCGAAGGGATTCCTACCTATCCGAACCCTGACAGATTCTGGCAGACCATAGCGAAACATAAGATTACTCATTTCTACACGGCGCCTACTGCTATTCGTTCTTTAGAGAAAGAAAGCGCAGAATGGGTGGAAAAACATGATTTGAGTTCTCTCAGAGTAATTGGAACGGTGGGAGAGCCTATTAACGATGAGGCTTGGCGTTGGTATAATGACAATGTTGGTAAAAAAAGATGCCCGATAGTGGATACTTGGTGGCAGACCGAAACAGGAGGAATTCTGATTTCTCCACTGGCATTCATTACTCCTACAAAGCCTATGTATGCCACACTTCCGCTGCCAGGGATTCAGCCTGTGCTGATGGATGAACAGAAAAACGAAATTTCTGGAAATCAGGTGGAAGGAAATCTTTGCATCAAATTACCTTGGCCGTCTATCGCAAGGACGATATGGGGTGACCATGAAAGATATCGTGAAACTTATTTTTCTACTTTCCCAGGGAAATTTTTCACAGGAGATGCCGCTCTGAGAGATGAGGTAGGATATTACAGAATAACAGGGCGAGTGGATGATGTCATCATCGTATCAGGGCATAATCTGGGTACTGCGCCGATAGAAGATGCTGTGAATGAACACCAGTCCGTAGCAGAAAGTGCAATAGTAGGTTATCCACACGAAATAAAAGGAAATGCCCTCTATGGATATGTGATTTTGAAGGAGGTCAGCGAAGATAGAAACAGAGACAGAGTTCGCAGGGAGATTAACCAATTGATTTCTGACCAAGTGGGGCCTATCGCGAAGCTGGATAAAATTCAGTTTGTTTCTGCGCTGCCAAAAACCCGTTCAGGTAAGATTGTAAGGCGTATCCTGAGAAAAATAGCCGAAGGAAAGGATGATAATTTTGGGGATACTTCTACACTTATCAATCCTGAAATTATAGATGAAATCATAAAAGAAAGAATATAAATAACGAAGAGTCGTGCCAAAAGGCATGGCTCTTTTATTTTTGTAAATTTGTGAAGATAAAAAGATTATTAAATCATGGAAGATATAATATTTACCTGCTTGGTATCAATAATTTGTCTTGCATTAATACTCATATCATATAGATTTAGCAAGGGATTTTTTTACAAAAATATAGTTGTTTATTTTCTATATAATGGTGTTTTGTATTACAAATTGTTTTTTTATTCTAAATGGGGAACAAGTTTATTATGGCTATTTTATCTGTCGGTTTTTAGCGTGGTTCACATATTGATACTGGGGTTTTATTTAGTAAAAAGAGGAAAAGGGTAAAAAACAGGAGGTTTCTTAAGATTAAATTTGATAAATAACAACCTTGATAAAGGTGTTTCAATCTCTATAAAACAGCTTTCAATCGCATAAAACCGACTTTATTAGCTTTTTCAATACTTTTTTTATTACTTTTGCCAATGTGGTTTTATCCAAAAAGATTATGAAAAAGGAATTTCCTGTTTTAACTACCGAAAGGCTCATTCTCAGCCGTCCTGTGGAGGGCGATATGCAGCATATTATTCATTATCTTGATTCTGATAAGGTTTATTCAGAAAACACCGCAAACATGCCCTATCCCTACAAGGAGGCGGATGCCGAGTTTTTAATCCACGAGGTGGTGGACAAAGGTTTTGAGAACGAAACGGATTTTGTTTTTGCTATCCGAAATAAAGAAAACGGTTTGATAATGGGGCTTATAGGAATTCATCACTGGGATAAAGCCAATCAAAAGGCGGAAATCGGTTACTGGCTGGGGAAAGAATTTTGGAACAAAGGTTATGTGACGGAAGCCATGGCGGAGGTGCTGGCTTTTGGATTTAAAGTCTTAAATCTAAATAAAATGTTCGCCAATTTCTTTCCGCACAATCCTGCTTCAGGGCGAGTGATGGAGAAAAGCGGAATGAAACAGGAGGCTGTCCTCAGACAGGAAATTTATAAAAACGGAAAATTCTTGGATTTCGTTCGGTATTCCATTTTAAAGGAAGATTTTAAAAAGTAAAATATAATTAGAAATAAAATAAATATGCTTTCGCCATTATTACTTTTGTCTATTGTTATTGGGTATT
>CAUQMH010000101.1:0-5137 GCA_963519075.1 uncultured Flavobacteriaceae bacterium | reverse complement strand
GTCAGACTGCACATTATTTTATGCAAAAAGTCCGTGAAGCTATGAAATCCAGTGAGTCACACAAAATGAATGATAGAGTGCAGGTTGATGAATTTACCATAGGAGGAAAAGAGGAAGGAAAACAAGGTAGAAGCTGTGACACAAAGAAAAAGAAAGTTCTTTGTGCAATGGAACTTACTGACCGAGGCAAAGTAAAGCGCTTTTACGCACTAAAAATACCTGATTTTTCCTCAAAAAAACAGCTAATATTATGAAACTATATCCTATTCAATGTGGAAAATTTAAATTGGATGGCGGAGCTATGTTCGGCGTAGTTCCAAAATCCATTTGGCAAAAAACCAATCCTGCTGATGAAAAAAACATGGTCGAGCTGGGGACTCGCTCCCTGCTGATAGAGGACGGGAAAAAACTTATTTTGGTGGACTGCGGACTGGGGAACAAACAGGATGAAAAATTTTTCGGGCATTATTCTCTATTTGGGGATGATAGTTTGGATAAAGGTCTGGCTAAATATGGCTTTGTGAGAGAAGACATTACGGATGTGTTTCTTACCCATCTGCATTTTGACCACTGCGGCGGTGCTGTGGAGTGGAATGATAGCCGTACAGGATACCAGCCAACCTTCAAAAATGCTGAATTTTGGACTAATAAAAACCACTGGAAATGGGCGACAAATCCCAATCCTCGCGAAAAACCAAGTTTCCTGAAAGAAAATATTTTCCCACTGGAAGAAAGCGGTCAGCTTAGATTTTTAGACCTGCCTAAAACAGGGAATTACAGCTTTGCTCCAGACCTGAAAATGGATGTGATTTTCGTAGATGGACACACGGAAAAACAGATGCTTCCTGTACTAAAATACCAAGACAAAACCATCATCTACGCGGCAGATTTAGTGCCTACGGCAGGGCATGTTCCGCTTATCTATGTCCCAAGTTATGATGTCCGTCCGCTGGTGACTTTAGAGGAAAAAGAAAAATTACTAAAACAATGCGTGGATAACGAATATCTGCTGTTTTTCGAGCATGATGCAGTGAATGAACTTACTTCACTTAAAATGACCGAAAAAGGAGTCCGAATCGATGAGACTTTCAGTTTTAATGATGTTTTTGGATATTAGGAAAAATGAAACTCAATTATCAGCTTACAGAAGAGGATTATCTGCAATTTTGCTTATTTGCAGCAAGTCAAAATTTGACTTTAAGAGATGCTAAAAGAAGAACATTATTTCTATTGATTTTAATTTTTTCTTTAGGTTCTGTTTGGGTATATTTTAGACTCGATTCTCTGTTTTTCATTACTTTTTCTGCCACAGGAATATTGTATTGTATTTTTTATTATTTCTATGGATACAGAAGCGTTTTTAAGAGGGCGTATAAAAAGAATGTCAAGCGCCTTTTCAAAGAAAAAATAGGAATGGAATTTAGCGTTGTTTCTGATAATGAACTAATTACAATTTTATCTAACCAGACAAAATTAGAAATCAACCTCGCCAATGTAGATTTCATAGAGGAAATAGCAGATTATTATTTCATTAAACTAAAAACTTCCGATAGAATTATCATTCCAAAAAGAATTTTTGAAAATGGTACAAATTCTGAAGCTTCATTGAGAAACTTTGCAAATCAGAACAATATCACTATAAAACAACTATTAGATTGGAAATTTTAATGAATTTTACTTCATAATTATCATTAAAACTAAAAAAATGAGTCAAAAAACGAAAATCATAGGACTCACAGGCGGAATAGGTTCTGGAAAGACCACCGCAGCGAAGTTTTTGGAGAAATTGGGGTTTCCTGTTTATTATTCTGACATCAGAGCAAAAGAAATCGTAAACGATGATAAAACCCTGAAAAAGAACATTATAGAACTTTTAGGAAGTGAGGCGTATGATGCAGAGGGAAACTACAACAGAAAATGGGTAGCAGAGCAGATTTTTAATAATGATGAAAAAAGACAAGCGCTCAACTCCATCATACATCCCGCTGTAAAAGAGGACTTTGAGAAATGGAAAGCCGCCCAACAGAAAAAAATAGCCTTCAAAGAAACGGCTCTTTTATTTGAACTGAATTTGGATAAAGAATGCTACAAATCCCTGCTCATCACCGCTGATGAAAATATCAGAATAAAAAGAGTAATGCAGAGAGATGGGAAAACCGAAAGCGAAATAAAAAAAATAATAGAAAAACAAATGCCCGAATCCGAAAAACAAAAACGAGCTGATTTTGTGGTTTTTAATAATGGAAATGAAGAGGATTTAAAGGCTGATTTAGAAAAAATTTTAAAAAATTTAAATTAAAAAAATGAATTATCATACAAGAAAATGGGTAAAACCAGAGGATTTGAACCCAAACCATTCGCTTTTTGGCGGAAGACTTTTAGAATGGATAGATGAAGAGGCTGCCCTATACACCATCATGCAGCTGGAAAATCCGAGAGTAGTCACCAAATCAATGTCCGAAATCAACTTCGTGAGTTCGGCTAAACAAGGCGACATCATCGAAATAGGCATCCAAGCTATAAAATTTGGGAACAGCTCACTGACTTTGTCTTGTAAAGTGAGAAATACCATGACCTGCCAAACCATCATTACCATTGACAAAATAGTCATGGTCGCTCTGGACGAAAAAGGACACCCAACACGCCACGGAAAAACCCAAGAAAACAATGATGAAAAATGCAATGTGAATTTTTAGTTCATGGCATAGTTTTAGATTCGAAAACCTTTAAATACAATAAATTACTTAATTATGAAAAACTTAGTTACATTACTGCTTTTGGTGTTTAGTTTCACTCTGGGAACAGCACAAAGCAAAGCTTCGCACAGTCAAGGAGTAAAGAAAGAAACCAAAAAGAAACACCATTCCAAACAAAAAAATACCTACTCCCATTCTTCACAAAAACTAAAAAAAGATGGGACGCCTGACAGAAGATACAAAGCCAATAAAAAACTGAAAAAAGACGGAACACCTGATAAAAGGTATAAAGAAAATAAGTAAGTTGTCTCAGACAGCTTACTTTTTTGTACAATAATTATGTTTGAGATTGTTTAGCGTAGTTATATTTTTTATCTTTGCAGTCAATTTTTAAAACGAATAAATATAATGAGTGATACTATTATCTGCCCTGCTTGTGGTTCTGAATTTACTTATGAAAATGGTGATTTGATGGCATGTTCTCAGTGCTTTCATGAATGGAACCCAGCAGAAGAATCCGCTAATAGTGGTGATAAAATCCTAGATGCCAATGGAAATGAACTCCAAAATGGCGACACTGTAGTGATTGTAAAAGACCTTCCTGTGAAAGGTGCTCCTAAACCTATAAAAGCTGGAACGAAAGTAAAAAATATCCGTTTAAATTTTGACAGCGACCACAATATCGACTGCAAAATAGATGGTTTTGGGGCAATGGGACTAAAATCTGAATTTGTGAAGAAGGCATAAAATGAAAAAATATTTAGTTTACTTTCTATGCATCGCCTTGGTGGGAATCACTGTTTCTTGTAAAAAGGAAAAAGAAACGGTAAAAAACGAGCCTGTAAAAGAGGAGTCAGTAGCTGATTCTCAAACCTTTACAATAAATAAAGAACAAAGTAACATCGATTGGAAAGGTTACAAAATCTTTAAATCCGAGAGCACGAGCCACTTTGGGACGATGGATTTTTCGGAAGGAGATATCAATGTAAAAGACGGAAAATTGGTTTCTGGAAAATTGGTAATTGATACCAAATCCATCACAACCACAGATATAGAGGATAAAGAACTCGCTGCAAAGCTTGACAATCATCTGAAAAACTCCGATTTCTTTGATGTAGAGCAGTTCCCTACGGCTACATTTGAAATCACAAAAGTAACTCCCTCAGAACATGGAGATTACAACTCCGTTATTGAAGGAAATTTGACAATAAAAGGAATTACAAAGGCTGTGAGTTTTAACGCCAATGTAAAAGTTGATACCGAGCAGGTCAGCATATACACTGAGCCTACGGATATAGACAGAACGGAATTCGGAGTGAAATTCCAGTTGCCAGTGAAAGACGGCATTATAAAAAATGAATTCACTCTACAAGTTGCTATAAAAGCTTTCAATAAAAAATAATTTTTTCATTTTTTTAATTTTATATGTTAGCCTGTCTATATTATTAGACAGGTTTTTATTTTGTTTAAAAACTAAAAAAATTGTAATTTTGTCGACCTAAATAAAAAACAGAAAATGCTAACAAAAATAGATGAACTTTTAAATGAAGTCCAAAAATTTCATTCTCAGAAAAAGGAAGAAATTGAACAATTCAGAATCAAATTCAATGGAAAAAAAGGGATTTTGAATGATTTATTTGAACAGTTCAAATCTGTATCCAACGACCAAAAAAAAGAATATGGTCAGAAAATAAACTTACTGAAACAAAGCATCTCTGCTAAACTAGAAGAGCTGACACAGAGCAGTTCTTCACAAAATGTAGCTGCCGAAAAGGAAGACCTTACCAGACCTGGATTTCCTTTAGAATTAGGGTCTAGACACCCTATCAATTTGGTAAAAAACAGAATCACAGATATTTTTAAATCTATCGGTTTTGCAGTGGCTGACGGACCAGAGATAGAAGATGACTGGCATAACTTCACCGCGCTGAACTTACCTGAATATCACCCAGCAAGAGATATGCAGGATACTTTTTTCATCGAGACTAATCCTGATGTTCTGCTAAGAACCCACACTTCTTCTGTTCAAATCAGATACATGGAGCAAAATGAACCGCCTATCCGTATCCTTTCGCCTGGGCGAGTTTTCAGAAATGAGGCTGTTTCATCTCGTTCTCATTGTATTTTCCACCAGATAGAGGGACTTTATATCGATGAAAATGTGAGTTTCGCAGACTTGAAACAAACCATTCAGTTTTTCACTACAGAACTTTTCGGAAAGTCAAAAATCAGAATGCGTCCTTCTTATTTTCCTTTCACAGAGCCAAGTGCAGAGGTGGATGTATACTGGGGGCTAAATTCTGAAACAGATTACAGAATCACGAAAGGAACAGGCTGGCTGGAAATCATGGGCTGTGGTATGGTAGACCCTGCTGTTCTTAAAAATGTGAACATAGACCCTGATAAATACAGCGGATATGCTTTCGGTATGGGAATAGAGC
>CAUQMH010000100.1:0-5315 GCA_963519075.1 uncultured Flavobacteriaceae bacterium | reverse complement strand
TGATAATAGTGTGCCAAACTTTGCTCAAAAATACAAAAATTTTAGGAATTGCTATTTTTCCCTTTATTATTTTAAAAGATAAAAGGCTGAAAAATAACCACACCCTTATCAACCACGAAAAAATACACCTTCGGCAGCAGCTGGAAATGGGCATTATTCTATTTTACCTTTGGTATCTTGTGGAGTTTTTATATTGGTATATCAAACTAGGAAATGGAGAAATGGCGTATGAAAAAATCAGTTTTGAACAAGAGGCCTACCGCAACGAAAATTTTCTCAACTACCTGAAAAACAGAAATTTTTGGGAATTTTTAAAATATTTATCTTAGTGCTAGTTATTCTTATTTTTATTTTTTAGATTTGTGATATAAATAATTAGTATTTTGGAACAGCATATTTTTATCGCATTTTTATTGACTTTATTTGCAGGATTATCCACTGGAATTGGGGGGCTGATTGTCTTTTTCACTCAGCAGACAAACAAAAAATTATTATCTTTTTCCTTGGGGCTTTCCGCTGGAGTGATGATTTTGGTATCCTTTGCAGAGTTTTTAGTTCAGTCCAGAGAAATCCTTACTGAAGAGATGGGAAATACAAAAGGGTTGCTAACCATGTGGTTATGTTTCTTTGGCGGAATTTTATTCATTGGCATTATAGACCGTTTAATTCCCTCATTTGAAAATCCTCATGAAATTCAACACTTAGAAAATATGGAAAAACCGATAAAAAAAGGTTCTAAGCTAATGCGGATGGGGATTTTGACATCATTTGCAATCGCTATTCATAACTTTCCTGAGGGGATAGCCACCCTCATTGCAGGAGTTGAAAATCCCACATTAGGTATAGCCATTGCAACTGCTGTAGCCATCCATAACATTCCCGAAGGCATAGCAGTAGCTGTCCCCATCTACCAAGTAACTAAAAACAAGAAAAAAGCATTTCTGATGTCCTTGTTCTCTGGTCTAGCAGAACCTATCGGAGCTATTGCTGCATATCTTGTTTTAATGCCATTTATTACTCCTGTTTTGATGGGACAGATATTTGCCATAGTAGCTGGAATTATGGTTTTTATATCTCTTGATGAGCTATTACCTGCTACCCATGCATTTGGAGAACATCATCTTTCCATTTATGGTTTGATTTTTGGTATGGCTATTATGGCTCTAAGCCTTATAATGATGGCTTAAAAAATTTTTAATCCTTTAAAAAATTCCCCAAAATCTTCTCCCCACAAGGTGTCAATACACTTTCTGGGTGAAACTGCACCGCATGGACATCATATTTCCTATGTTGTAATGCCATGATGATACCCTGCTCATCTATTGCTGTAATTTGTAACTCTTCAGGGAAATCATGAGAATCCACCGCCCAAGAGTGGTATCTTCCTGTAATAATTTCAGAAGGTAAGCCATTGAATATTTTTGCATTATCTTCAATAATAGCTGTAGAAATCCCAACTCCATGATAAACATTATTCAAGTTAATCAATTTCCCGCCAAACGCCTCTGCAATCGCCTGTAAACCAAGACAAACACCTAAAATAGGTTTCTTTGGCGCAAATTCCTTTATCACATCCAGCAAAATCCCTGCTTCATTAGGCACACCTGGCCCTGGAGAAAGGATAATTTTATCATATTTTTCTACTTCTTCCAGTGAAATTTCATCATTTTTAAAAACATAGACAAACTCCTTCTCTACAATCTGCTCCACCATCTGAACCAAATTATAAGTGAAACTGTCATAGTTATCAAGCACCAATATTTTCATGCAATTTTTAAATAAAAAGACTTTGGCAAAGATAAGCCAAAGTCTCTTTTAATATGGTTAAAAAAAGTAATTTTTATGGATTTGTAGACCAAAGCGCCGCCGAAGCCAGCATTGCTCTCTTGTTCAGCTTCAATAAATCTACCACCAGCTCTGCGAAATCCTCTGGCTGAAGCACCTTTTCTGGGTTTCCATCCGTGATTTTCAGGTCTGTTTTGGCCATATCTGTTGAAATCGTACTTGGTGTAAGAGTTGTCACACGAATATTCTGCTTACGAAGTTCAAACATCATAGATTCAGACATTCCTATCAATCCAAATTTAGATGCAGAATATGCCGAAGTAAGCGCATTTCCTTTCAGACCTGCCGTTGAAGAAATATTCACCACATCGCCCGATTTTTTCTCCACCATCCCTGGCACCACAGCTTTCACCACATAGTAAGGCCCGAAAAGATTGGTCTTTACAATGTCTTCCCACTGCTCATCATCCATTTCTAAAATTCCTCCGAAAGCCGCTATTCCAGCATTATTGATAAGAATATCAAACTTCCCGAAATCATTTTGTAATTTTTCTAACGAAGCAAAAACTTGCTTTTTATCAGTTACATCAAAAACTGAATAAGATGATTTCACACCTTTGCTCTCTATCTCAGCAACTACGGATTTTAGATTGTTTTCATTTCTACCCGTAATGGCTACATTTACACCTTCTGCCGCCAAAGCCAAAGCTACGGCTTTACCTAATCCTCGCCCTCCACCTGTTACGAGGGCTGTTTTTCCTTTTAAATTTTGCATAATATTTTAATAAGCTGCATCAGGAGTAGTTACCCTGATTAGTTTAGAATTAACGAACTCATATATTCCCTCTATAGACTGCTCTCTACCATATCCAGAATTTTTCGTTCCTCCGAATGGAAGTTCTGGCGAAATCCCTGTTACATGATTGATATAGACCATTCCTGTGTCTATTCTTCTTGCGATTTTCACTGCTTCCTCTACATCTGTTCCGAAAACCGTTCCACCAAGACCGTATTTAGTATCATTAGCCAAATCTACGGCTTCATCCATATTTTTCACAGAATAAATCATCAGTACTGGCCCAAATATTTCATCTGAATAAGCGTCCATTCCTTTCTTGATATCTGTCAAAATAGTAGGCTGCATAAATGCTCCTGGACCTTCTATTTTTTTACCTCCTGCCACTAGTTTTGCTCCTTGTACTACGGCTTTTTCTACCTGAGATAAAACATCTTCTCTTGCCTTTACACTACTTAGAGGTGCCAACTGAGTTTCTGGATCAAGAGGATCACCCACTTTAGCATTTCCAAATAGCTGAGTAGCTTTTTCAAGGAACGCTGGATAAAGGCTTTCTGGAACGATAACTCTCTTCGGAGAAACGCACACCTGCCCTGCATTCCATAGTCTGCCATTCACAGCAGTTTCTACAGCTTTATCTAAATCAGCATCTGGCATAACGATGAAAGCATCACTTCCACCAAGTTCCAAGATTGATTTTTTCACATTTTTCCCTGCTGCAGATGCGAAACTAGCTCCTGCTGGTTCGCTTCCTGTAAGGGCTGCTCCTTTTACTCTTGGGTCGTCCAATACTTCTGACACTTTAGAACCAGGGACAAAAATATTAGTATAAACACCCTTAGGCGCACCTGCCTCTAAAAGAATTTTTTCCATCATTTCTCCTGCCTGTGGCACATTAGATGCGTGTTTCAGCACTATGGTATTTCCTACGATAAGGTTAGGCGCAGCAGAACGAGTAGTCTGATAGAAAGGAAAGTTCCAAGGCTGAACGCTCAAAATCACACCTATTGGCTCATAAGACAAAAATGCCTTTCCGTGCGGTGTTTCCAAAGGCTTATCCGCCAATAGTTTTTCTCCATTTTCTGCATAATATTCAAAAATACCTGCACAAAGTTCCACCTCTGCGATACCTTCTCTGTGAAGTTTTCCCATCTCGATAGAGCATAATTTACCCAACTCTTCTTTGCGCTCACGCATGATTTTTGCAGCATTATAGAGAACTTTTGCTCTTTCTGAAAAAGGTTTTTTACGCCATTCTTTAAAGGTTGCATCAGCCTGTGCGATAATTTCTGAAACCTCACCAGATGTCATTTCTGGATATTCTTTTAATACCTCGCCTGTGGCAGGATTTGTAGTTTTAATGCTTGACATAATTTTAAAATTTTTAATTTTTGTAAATATAAAACTTTTTATTTACATGAAAATTGATCTATGTTATGATTAGCCTTTTATTAAAAAATCTTTAACAGAATTGTTAAAATCTTGCGAATTATCTACTTGGAGCCAATGCCCTGCATTTTTAATTTTAACAATCTGGCTGTCAGGGAATTTCTCACGAATTAGGATTTCATCTTCTGGAAGGATGTAATTAGATTTTTCGCCAGCGAGGAATAAAGTTTTCCCTCCGAAAACGCCTTCTCCTTCTATATTTCCTACCAAATCAGCATATTTTTCGGAAAGAGTTTTTAGGTTAAATCTCCAATTTAGTTTGTTTTCTTGTTCCCAATAGAGATTTTTGAGAAGGAATAAAAGCATAGCTCTGTCCGTAATGTATTTTTCCAGCTGAAGTTCCACATCTTTACGAGCAGAAACAGCAGAAAAATCTACACTCTGCAAAGCTTCAAAAGCCACCTGATGATGCGGTCTGTAAGCCCTTGGCGCTATGTCTGCCACGATAAGTTTATTTACTCTTTCTGGATAAGAAATTGCAAACTGCATCACTGCCTTGCCTCCAAGAGAATGCCCCAAAAGATTAACCTTATCTAATTGATAATGATTGACATAGCTTAAAATATCCTCCGCCATTATCTGGTGAGACATTTCATCTGAATGAAAACTTTTTCCGTGATTTCTCAAATCGACCAAATGGCAAGGCATCCACTGACCAAACTCCCTTCCAAAAGTCCCCCAATTATCTGATATTCCGAACAATCCATGAAAAACCAAAAGAGGAATTTCCTGAATTTCCTGTCCGTAAATTTTTGAGTTTAAAATCATTTTTCTTCTTTTTCAAAAATTGATTACAAAGCAAAAACCCTTGTAAATCAAACTTATTCAGCTGGTTCTATTTTATTTTTCTTGGAATAAATCATAATCGCCACACCAGCCAGCATAAATGGAATACTCAGAACCTGCCCAGTATTGAGCCCTGCAAATGTGATAACCTCATCTCCCTGCGGCTCTTTCAAGAATTCTACAAAGAAACGAATACTCCAAAGTATCACAAAAAACAGCCCAAACAGCCATCCCTGCTGATATTTTTTACGAGTAAATTTATACAAAACAGCCAATAAAATAAATAAACAAACATACCCAAAAGCCTCAAAAAGCTGAGTAGGATATCTCGGAACTATGGGTCCATATTCCATACTCTGCTGTGGGAAAAGTATCGCAAATGGCGAAGTTTCGCTCGCCGGTTTTCCGATAATTTCAGAATTGAAAAAATTCCCCATTCGCACAAAAGCCCCTCCTAATGCAATGACAATCCCCAATCTGTCATAAACCCAAAAAGGAT
>CAUQMH010000099.1:0-5342 GCA_963519075.1 uncultured Flavobacteriaceae bacterium | reverse complement strand
GTCTTACCCTTTTTAAGAGTGCATTGGTAAGTAGTTTAGCAGAACCTGCCTCCAAAGAGGGAAGCAAAAATTTATTCGCCAAAAAAGAAGCATTTTGAACTAAACCAGAATCCATCATTCCGCCTAAATATTTCTCTGTAACTCCATTAGTAATCACCCCTAAGGTTTTTCTTGGGTTTTCAAAACTCAACACTGATTCTATTTCTTTAATTTCTGTTTTGAGTTCTTCTTTTTGATTTTTTAAATCTTGAAAATTCTTTATTTTTCCCATTTTATTCTTCATTGTAAATAATGTTCACCAAACGCTCTTTCAGATTTTCTATGATATTTTTCTTCTGAGAAAAAACCACCAACAAACCTACCAAAAATATGCTCGCCATGATAAGCATCCCATAAGCATAATTTCCCAGCAAACTACCAATCACAAGTCCCAGCCCCAGACAGAAAAACGCAAAGAAACAAATCCCCAAAGTGACCATCAGCAGGATATATACCGCCATACTAAGCACTTTTACGGAGGTTTCTGTCGTTTCTAGTTTTAAGAGACTGATTCTTTTTTCTATATAATTTTTAAACAAGCCTATCATCTTCCTTTCTCTTTTGAAAACTAAAAGGGGACTTTTATAAATCCCCTCTTTTAAATCATCTTACTATTAAATTTCTGTGTCTTTTGGAGACTAACTATTTTTTTTATAGTTTTCATAGCTTTCTTTCACATCAGCTACTACTTTCTCTGCTCCTTGTTTTACTTTTCCAGAAATGTTCTCATAGCGCTCTAGAGCCTCATCTCTAAGGTGTTCATAATGATCCAAAGCTTCATCTCTCAAATCTTCAGCTTTTCTTCTTAATTTTCTTCTAGTTTCTACTCCTTTTTCTGGAGCAAATAATACACCTAGTAACGAACCTATTGCTGCACCTGCTAATATAACTACAACAATAAATGAATTTATTACACTAGAAATTTTAGTAAATTTTTTAATGTTAATATTTATCTCTGAATAGCCCTTTGCTATTACTTGGATAAAATTACAATAAATATACCAAACAGACAATTTTTTTCTGTTAATTATTTCTTAATGTATGATAAAATCAATTCTATGGTTTCTTCTTTATTTAGGTTTGTATTATCTATAAGTATCGCATCTTCAGCCTGTTTCAGTGGAGAAATTTCTCTTTCGCTGTCTATTCGGTCTCTTTCTATGAGATTTTGTTTCACTTCTTCTATAGTCGTCTCTATACCAAGGCTTTGCAGCTCCAAAAATCTTCTCCTTGCGCGTTCATCTGCACTTGCAGTAAGGAAAAATTTATAGTCTGCATTGGGCAGAACCACCGTTCCTATATCCCTGCCATCCATAATCACGCCTTGTTTTTCTGCAATATCCCTTTGTAAAACCACCAAACGCTCCCTCACTTCGGGCTGTTTTGCTATAAAACTAACATTATCAGAGACTTCCGTGGCACGGATTTCCTTACTTACATTTTCTCCATTTAGATAAATTTCTAATTTCCCGCTATTTTCTCTAAATTCTAATGAAATTTCATTCAAATTCTGAAGCAGTTTAGACAAATCTATCTCTTGTTTTTCGTTCTTGAAATTTCTCAGCCCAAAAAGCGTAATCGCCCTATACATGGCACCTGTATCGATATGGATAAGTCCCAAAGTATCTGCTACTACTTTAGAAATAGAACTTTTTCCTGTGGATGAAAATCCATCAATGGCTATAACCAAACCTTTCTTATTCATAAAGCCAAAATTAAATTTTATTATCTCATAATCCAAAATATTCTATTATTTTCTTTCTGATTTGTTTATATTTGCATGAATTTTTGGATGCTTTAAAGACTAAAACTTTATCAACCATAAAAATTAAAACATTATAAGACAATGAAATACAAACGAATTCTACTAAAATTAAGCGGAGAAGCCCTTATGGGAGACAAACAATACGGTATTGATACTGAGAAGCTTAATGAATATTCCCAAGAAATCAAAAAAGTAGTGGACAAAGGCTGCGAAGTTGCCATAGTAATCGGCGGCGGAAACATCTTCCGAGGAGTTTCTGGAGCGGCTAAGGGAATGGATAGAGTTCAGGGCGACTACATGGGAATGCTCGCTACGATAATCAATGGAATGGCTCTACAAGGCGCTTTGGAGGACATCGGTCTGAAAACCAGACTTCAGACAGCCATAGAAATGGACAAAATAGCAGAGCCTTTCATCAAAAGAAGAGCCGTAAGACACTTAGAAAAAGGAAGAGTTGTCATCTTCGGAGCAGGAACAGGAAACCCTTATTTCACTACGGATACAGCCGCTACGCTCAGAGCCATAGAAATAGGCGCTGATGTAATTCTGAAAGGAACCCGTGTAGATGGCATCTACGACAGCGACCCAGAGAAAAACAACAATGCTATGAAATTCAATAGCTTATCATTCAATGAAGTGATTGAGAAAAACCTTAAAGTAATGGATATGACTGCCTTTACTCTAAGCCAAGAGAACAACCTCCCTATCATTGTCTTTGATATGAATAAAGAAAATAATCTCCTGAAAATAGTAGAAGGAGAAGATATAGGAACTATCGTAAACTAAATGTGTAATTTATCAAATTTTCAATATACAATGGAAGAATTAGAACTTATCATAGCATCTGCTAAACAAGAAATGGATGCAGCGATAAAACATTTGGATCACGCTTTCCAAAAAATCAGAGCTGGAAGAGCTTCTACAGCTATGGTGCAAGATGTAATGGTGGAATATTACGGAGCGATGACACCGCTTTCGCAGGTTGCCAATGTCTCTATCCCTGATGCCATGACCATCTCTATCCAGCCTTGGGACAAAAACGCCATAGGAGCGATAGAAAAAGCGATTATCGTTTCTAATCTTGGTTTTGCACCTTCTAATAACGGCGAAAATATCATTCTAAATGTACCGCCTCTAACGGAAGAAAGAAGAAAAGAATTAGCAAAACAAGCCAAAGCAGAAGCGGAACAGACAAAAGTAACTATCCGTAACGCAAGACAAGAAGCGATGAAAGACCTTAAAAAATTAGAAGGAGTTTCTGAGGATGTTATCAAAGATACAGAAAGTAAAATTCAGGAATTGACTGATAAATATGTCAAAAGTTCTGATGAACACTTGAAAGTAAAAGAAGCAGACATTATGAAAATATAATGCAAAATCGGTCTCCAAAAAGACCGATTTTTATTTTATAACAAGAGTAGATTGATATCATTAAATTTAAGTCCAAATTTGTCACAAACCAGCTGTTTGGTATGACGGCCTTTGTACATATAAAATCCCTGTCTGCAGCCGTTTCCTAATTTTAATACATTTTCAAAACCACCTTCTTCATTGATTTTCAAGAGATAACTCAAAAAGAAATTACTAATGGCTTTGCTGGTGGTTCTTGGAATTTTGGAAGTCAAATTCGGTAGTCCAGAATGCAGGATTCCGTGTTTTTCTACATAAGGCTTCTCAAAATCAGTAACTTCCGTAGTCTCCACACATTTCCCTGTATCTATGGTCAAATCTACGATGACGCTTCCCTGTTTCATCAGCGTTACCATTTTTTCTGTCACGATAGGCGGCATATTTATTCTCGGAATGGTTCCTATCAACACATCGGCTCTTCGGAGGCTTTTGGTCAGTTCCTTTGGGTCTATCATCGAGGTGGATATTCGGCTGCCTATGGAATTCTGGATATTTCTAAGTTTGGATAGAGAATTATCAAAAACCCTCACTGTGGCACCCAACCCTATCGCTGCTCTCACCGCATATTCCCCCACAATATCCGCTCCCAAAACCACCACTTCCACAGGGCGCACTCCTGTAATTCCGCCGAGCATAAGCCCTTTTGAAACAGCCAGCATCTCCGATGCGTAAAGCACTGACATTCCGCCCGCTATCTCGCCTATCAGCTTTACCAGCATCTGCTCTTTATTTTCATCTTCTATGAACTCGTAGGCTATGGCATTGATTTTCTTTTCAGAAAGTTTTTTGAAATACTCTTTTTCTCTAAGATTAATCTGTAATGCACTGATTATATATGAATTAGATTTCAATAATTCTATTTCCTCCAAAGAAGGAGCGCTTACTTTCAATACCAAATCCTGCTCAAAAGCCTTAGCTTTATCCACTATAATAGCTCCTGCTTCAGAATACTCCAAATCACTGAAAAACGCCTTTTTTCCCGCATCAGACTCTATCATGAGTTTATACCCATATTGCGTCAAAACCTGCACAGCATCGGGAGTTATCGGCACTCTGTTTTCATTCAGAGAGGACTCTTTCGGAACGCCTATAGTCATGATTCCGCCTTTCTTTATCACTTCTAGCCTTTCCTCTTGCGGCACCAGCTCTTTCTCGGTAAAAGGAGTAAAAACACTACTGTTCATGGGATATTTTTAAAACTATTTATTGCTGTCAATCATTTTTTGATGAAAAGGAAATCTTCCTTATGCTTCCTGTATTTTCTATTTTCATCTCGTGGTATGGGATGCCATAGAGTTCCTCTTCATAAATCTCTGGCCACTCTATAATGGACAAAAATCCGTTGTCTATGTATTCCTCTATCCCAATGTCTTGGATTTCTTCCACACTTTTCATTCTATAAAGGTCAAAATGAAACACCTTTCCTCTTGGAGTATTGTATTCATTTACAATGGAATAAGTGGGAGAATCCACACCATCTGCACTTCCCATTTCCTCCAAAAGGTATTTGGTAAAAGTGGTTTTCCCTGTGCCCAAATTGCCTTTTAACAGCAAAATATTGTGCTTCAAATGTGGAAGAATGCTTTTTATAACTTCTTTCCAACCATCCAAATTATCAATCTCAAAATCCATTACATAAAACTTATTTTCAAAGATAAATATTTTTCTATCAAGAATCGAATAAATTTAGGTCAGACTTTAAATTTATCTTCACAAATCAAGTAACACTTTTACAATAGTTGCTGCATATTCACTCAACTGACATATCAGACAAAACATAATATGTCTCACAAACAACCTTTCCCTTAATAGGAGAAAATAAAGTCTGATAAAAAACTATACTATCACCTTTTATTTCTCCCTGCTCTCTTTTATAAAAACCACTATCACCACATAAAAAATATTCTATCTTTATTTTATTGTCTTCTACTCGCCAGTAGCCAATGTTAGGAGCGTTTTCCCAGTTTTTATCAAAGGTATCGCTTGGTTTTATCGTAAAACCATCTTGAGAAGTAAAAAAAATAATCTCCCATCCGAGTAAAACTTAAGAGCAAAAGATGTAGTTTTTTTACCCAAATAGCTTTTGTTAAATACAAGCAGATTGGTCTCTTTAAATGGAGTTTTGAGC
>CAUQMH010000098.1:0-5381 GCA_963519075.1 uncultured Flavobacteriaceae bacterium | reverse complement strand
AATACCTCTGTTTTAGGGTATTTCCGTGAACTTTTCACTTTGGATATGAATAATGGCAACAGCCCTAAGTTCCACTTCCACGAACAGGCGAGCGAGAGAAAATATGATTTTTCTTACAAGACCTTCTACGACAGCGGATTTATAGAACCAGATAATTTTGACCTTGCTATCGGCTACTACGAAAAAGCCCTAAAACACTCTAAAAACAAAGAGCAAAAAGCCAGAATCCTTTTCCAAATGGCAAGCGCAGAGCAAGGGAAATTCTATCAATGGGAAGCCAATCAGAATTTTTATATCGACTATTCTGACCCAGATTATTCAGAAAAAGTGAAAGTTTTTGAAGCTCAAATGAATCTTACAAAGAGAGAAAAATTCAGAACTTACTTCGCAGAGCTAAAAAAACATTATAAACGAACCCAAACCATAAAAGACTTACAGACAAGCTGTTTGTACTTTGCCCACTACATGAGATAGAATTTTTTCGGTAAATAATCTTACCTTTGCACCAATAGAGAAACGATTTCGGAGCTATTCCAAAATCGCTTCTTGTCATTTAATTTATACCAAAAAATGAGCTTACAAACGATAGACAAGTCACTATTAACCAAACTTTTAAACCAAAATTTCGGAGAAGAGATTTTTCAAAATTGGGAAAAAACCGAGCATCTTTCCGTGAAAGGAGCAGTAGGTTCTGCCGTGAGCATTCTCGCTGCCGAGGCTTTCCTAAGTCAGCAAAAAACCATTCTTTTGATTACCGACGACAAGGAAGATTCCCACTACACGACCACCGAAATGGAGGAACTTGTCGGCGAAGAAAATGTCCTGCACCTGCCCAACTCCTACACAGAGCCTTATCAGGAGGAGCGGACTAAAAACGCCAATTTGGTTTTGAGAACAGAAGTGATTAACCAACTGAATCTCAACAACAAACAAAAAATAATCGTAGCTCATATCTCTGCTCTGAATGAAAAAGTTCTGAAAAAAGAGGATTTCAAAATGATTTCTCACCGCATAAAAACGGGCGAAAAACTGGATTTTGATTTTACAGAAGAACTGCTCAATCAGTTTCATTTTAATTTGACTGATTTTGTCTCAGAACCTGGTGAATTCGCAGTAAGAGGCGGAATTGTAGATGTTTTTTCCTACTCAAATGAAAAACCTTTCCGAATCACATTTTTTGGGAATGAAATAGAAAACATCAAAACTTTTGACATAGAAACCCAGCTTTCCGTGGAGAAAGTAGATGATTTTCAATTGGTTTCTAATATCAATCTTTCCACACAAGGCGAGAAAGTTCCGTTTTTTGATTTGCTGCCTTCGGACAGCTTGATTATCATCAAAAACGCTTATTCTTGTTTGGATAAAATGGAGACTTTTTACCAAAAGGCTCAAAATCAATTTGACAAACTCAGCAAAACCATCAAACACCGAGAGCCTCACGAGCTGTTTCTTTCCAGCGAAGAGTTTTCAAAATGTTTTCAAAAATTTAGAACCATTGATTTTTCAAATGGTCCTTCATCAAAAATCATTCAGCTGAGCCAAACTCCACAGCCGAGTTTTCACAAGAATTTTGAACTTTTGATAGAGGATTTAATCACTAAAAAAGAACAAGGCTACGAGGTCTGGATTTCCTTTTCTTCCGAGAAACAAAAAGACAGACTGACAGAAATCATCGAGACCTTAGCCACTGAACATCAGCAGGATGCGGTTAATCATCTTTTCACGGCGTTTCAGTCAGAGCTTCATGAGGGCTTTGTGGATAGTCATCATAAAATCGCGGTTTATACAGATCATCAGATTTTTGACCGTTATCAAAGATTTAAAACCAAAGATTCTTTCGCCAAGTCTGAACATTTGACCTTAAAAGACCTGATGCAGCTGCAGGTTGGCGATTACATCACGCACATAGACCACGGAATCGGTAAATTCATGGGACTGGTCAAAGTAAATAACGACGGCAAAACGCAGGAATGCTTCAAGCTTTCTTATAAAAACGGCGATTTGCTGTATGTGAGCATCCACTCTCTGCACAAAATCTCAAAATACAACGGCTCGGAAGGGAAAGAAATCGCCCTTTCCAAACTAGGCTCTCCTGCTTGGAAAAACCTTAAACAAAAGACCAAAGCGAAAGTAAAACAAATAGCTTTTGACCTAATAAAACTCTACGCACAGAGAAAAACCTCCAAAGGTTTTGCCTTCTCGCCAGACACCTATCTGCAAGATGAACTGGAAGCGAGTTTCATCTACGAAGACACACCAGACCAAGAGAAAGCGACCCATGATGTGAAAAAAGACATGGAGGCAGAAACCATTATGGACAGGCTCATCTGCGGCGATGTAGGTTTTGGAAAAACAGAGGTCGCTATTCGTGCAGCCTTCAAAGCGGCTACCGATGGCAAACAGGTGGCTGTGCTGGTTCCTACGACCATTTTGGCGTTTCAGCATTTTAGGAGTTTTACAGAAAGACTAAAAGATTTTCCTATCAATGTTTCTTATCTCAATCGTTTCCGAACGGCAAAACAGAAAAAAGAAACGCTGGAAGGTTTGGAAAACGGCAAAATAGACATCGTGATAGGAACGCATCAGCTGGTTTCGGACAAGGTGAAATTCAAGGACTTAGGACTTTTAATCATTGACGAAGAGCATAAATTCGGAGTAAATGTAAAAGACAAACTTAAAACCCTGAAAACCAACATAGACACGCTTACCTTGACCGCTACGCCAATCCCAAGGACACTGCAGTTTTCGCTAATGGCAGCAAGGGATTTATCCGTAATAAAAACACCGCCGCCGAACCGACAGCCTGTGGAAACCCAGCTGATAGGCTTCGATGAAGAAACGCTGAGAGATGCCATTTCCTACGAACTCCAAAGAGATGGGCAGGTGTATTTCATTAACAATAGAATTGACAATTTAAAGGAAATCGCAGGTCTTATCCAAAGGCTCGTTCCTGATGCCAGAATCATCACTGGACACGGGCAGCTGGACGGAAAAGAGCTGGAAGAAAGGGTTTTGGACTTTATGGATGGGAAATATGATGTCCTCATCTCTACGACCATCGTAGAAAGTGGTGTAGATGTCCCGAATGCGAATACTATTTTCATCAATGATGCGCAGAGATTCGGGATTGCAGACCTCCACCAGATGCGCGGCCGTGTGGGTAGAAGCGACCGAAAAGCCTTTTGCTATCTCATCACGCCGCCATATGATATGATAACCTCTGATGCCAGAAAACGACTGGAAGCGATAGAGCAGTTTTCGGATTTGGGGAGCGGGTTCCAGATTGCGATGAAAGACTTGGAAATCCGTGGCGCAGGGGATTTACTCGGTGCAGAGCAGAGCGGATTTATCAACGAAATGGGCTTTGAAACTTACCAAAAACTTATGCAGGAGGCCTTGGAAGAGCTTCAGGATGATGAGTCATTTGAGGAATTATTTAATAATGAAGAAGACAGAAAAAAACTTTTCAAATCGGTAAAAGAAGTAAATATCGACACTGATTTTGAGCTGATGCTTCCTGACCATTATGTAGATTCCACCTCGGAGAGGCTTCTCCTCTACCAGAGATTGGCCGAAATAGAAAACAAACAGGATTTGGAAAAGTTCCAAAACGAGCTGGAAGACCGCTTCGGAAAACTACCAGAAGAAGCCGTGAATTTACTGAAATCCGTAGAGCTGAAATGGCTCGCGGCGGAGATAGGCTTTGAGAAAATAGTGATGAAAAAAGGCGTGTTTTTAGGGTATTTTCCAGACAATCCACAGGACAAATTTTATCAAAGTGAAAAATTCAAACACCTGCTGAATTATCTGACACAAAACCCAAGCCAAGCCCAGCTGAAAGAGAAAAACAACCAGCTGCTCATGCGAAAAGACAGCATGGAAAGCGTGGAGGAAATCAACCTGCTCCTCAGCTCAATAAACAAACCAGCCTAAGCGAAATGCTTAGGCTGGCTTTATTTTATTCTTGGTTTTTATTAGACATCGCAAGATCATAAGCACTACATGTCATTTCTACAATTCTTTCCCCCACAGAGCCAGGAGATACCGATGATAAATTAACCAAATATTCATTTTTACTTTCTGTGCTATGTACAAGATTTCCTCTCATGGAATAGTAATTTTCTTCAATTTTTCCTAATTTACTATTTTTACAATCTATAATCATTTGTTCTTTTGAGCTAGTATAGGATTTCCAATTACTTAGATACTTTGGCTCAGAATATTCAAATAAAAACCACACTGTAATATAACCTAATCATCTCTCTGATTTTTTTATTGTTTTAGAATAAATGTAGTATTTAAAACCATCTTTTGGTGCTTCTCCTAATAAAACCGTTTCCTGCGCTTTCATTCCAA
The DNA here is from genome assembly GCA_963519075.1 of uncultured Flavobacteriaceae bacterium. Lineage (GTDB taxonomy): Bacteria > Bacteroidota > Bacteroidia > Flavobacteriales > Weeksellaceae > JABCPE02. The sequence goes on along the minus strand of CAUQMH010000098.1, from coordinate 1,025 downwards.
AAGCAAATAACATAAATAAAAGTAAAGCTGTTTTTTTCATAATATTTTAATTTTTTCCTGCCAGGCCCTAAACACAAATGAACAAATACAAAAAAGTGAGAACTTTTAGTTTTACTTGATGTTTAAGATTTTTGAAATCATCCGAACACCAAAATAAAAACTAACACTTCTTTTTAATTATTAAATTTCTCACATAAAGATACAAAACCTACTTCTATCTTGGTTGATGATTTTGGTCATAAATCCATTAAAACAAGGCATTTAATTTTTTAAAAAATATTATAATTGCATATTAAAATAATTAGAAAAGTGCTATTATAACTTCTTTTTCCATATCCACACTCCTTATCAATATTCTATATTATTTTTTCTAAATATTCCTCATAAGATTTGTATTTATCTTTGTTATCTAAAAAATCAAACCAAGCATTATAGTAAATTCTACAATCTTCTATATATTCTTCATTGTCTTTTCCTAACTTTTTTGACAATTTTGAAAACTCTTCTAAGTCAGCTAAAGCTTCTGTTTTTGCATTTTTTTCTGAAATAGGTTTATCAAGTAAAAGCCCCCAAGGCATTTCATGTATAGAAAAATCTATATAATTTGATAAAATTGTATATTTTTGTTTTATAGCTGGTAAATAATCTGGCTCTTTTTCTAAAAGTTTATTTATTAAATTAATTCTGTCACCAAATTCATCATAAAGTAAGTTAAAAAATTTAAGATAATTATCATTTTCTTCTTTATCTCCAATTAAAAATTTTAAAGCAAAAGTTCCACCATTATTTATATCATTTTTTATTACTTCTAAAAATTTTCCAATAAATTGTGAAGATATATCTATTTTATCTATATATAAGTTAATAAAATCTTGAAATTCATCAATACTTATTTCATCTTGATAATTTCTTTTTTCATATTCTTGTAATAACTTATATCTTTCTTTTCTTTCTTCTCTTGTTAAATATTCATCTTTTGGATATTTTTCAAAAATATCTAAATAGTCTTTAAAAATGATTTTCAT
>CAUQMH010000097.1:0-5453 GCA_963519075.1 uncultured Flavobacteriaceae bacterium | reverse complement strand
TCGGAAGGGTTTTTGGCTCCTTGGAAATAGAAATTTCTTTTGGACTTTTGAAATTTTTTGCAGCCTCTTCCGCCTGTCTTACACTTAGTCTGTTATTTATAATTTGTTTGAATAAAGTCTGCTGGTCTTCAGGATTTTCTAAACTTAAAATCGCTCTTCCGTGTCCAGCGGAAATGTTACCATTTCGGATAGCCTGCTGTACATCTGGGTTTAGTTTTAGAAGTCGGATAGAGTTGGTGATTGTACTTCTCTCTTTCCCTACGCGCTGACTGAGAGCTTCCTGCGTAAGACCGATTTCCTCTAATAATCTCTGATAGGTAAGGGCTACTTCTATGGCATCTAGGTCTTCTCTCTGGATATTTTCCACCAAAGCCATTTCCAGCAGTTCTTGGTCATTTACCAGCCTTACATAGGCAGGGATTTCTTTTAGACCAACCATTTTGGAGGCGCGGTACCTTCTTTCCCCAGAAATAATCTCAAATTTAGCTCCATCTTTTCTTACCGTTATGGGTTGTATAATCCCCAAAACCTTGATGGATTCGGCAAGTTCCTGTAATGCCTTTTCATCAAAATGAGTTCTCGGCTGGTTGGCATTAGGATAGATATCCTCGATAGGAATTTCTACAATATTTCCTACCAAATCCTTTGCTCCTGCATCTGTTGCAGACTGTACAGCCTTGGACTCAGCACTTAGAATAGCTCCGAGGCCACGCCCCATAGCTCTTTTTTTATCTTTCATAGATTTTGTATGTTTACAAACGCTCTTTTTGTTTTAATTATTATAAGAGCGTTTTACTTTTTTGATTTTTTACTTTCTTTCTTTTTGCTCGGAATTTTTTGTTCATTTTTTAGCAAAATTTCCTCTGCCAGCTGTATATACTGCACAGCACCTTTGCTCTCGGCATCGTATTTTAGGATACTTTCACCAAAACTCGGCGCCTCGCTCAGACGCGTATTTCTGCTGATGATAGTTTCGAAAACGATTTCAGGGAAATGCGAGTTGGTTTCTTCTACCACTTGGTTAGAAAGCCTTAGACGAGAGTCAAACATCGTTAGAAGAAGCCCTTCAATGTCTAAGTTAGGATTGTGGAAGCTTTGTATGTTTTTAATGGTGTTTAGAAGTTTTCCAAGCCCTTCTAATGCGAAATATTCACACTGAACAGGGATTATAACCGAATCCGCAGCAGTAAGTGCATTGATGGTAATAAGCCCCAAACTCGGCGCACAGTCTATAATGATATAGTCGTACTCGTTTTTTATCTCCTTCAGAGCTTCTTTCAGCATGTATTCGCGGTTTTCCTTGTCCACCAGTTCTATCTCTGCCGCTACTAAATCTATATGAGATGGGATAATATCTACATTTGGTGAAGAAGTAGGGAGGATGCATTCACGAACTTTGGCGTGATGTTCCAAAAGGTCATATGTGGAATATGTAACTTCCTCTACGCCCAGACCAGAAGTAGCATTGGCCTGTGGGTCTGCATCTATTAATAAAACTTTTTTCTCTAAAACGCCCAATGCAGAGGCTAGATTTACCGAAGTGGTAGTTTTTCCTACACCTCCTTTTTGATTGGCAACACCTATAATTTTACCCATATTCAAAATATTAGGCTCCAAAAATACAATTATTTTTAATGTTTCACGGCATGTCAAAAATCAATAATTCTGTAAATTGTTAAAAATCAAAAGATTATCTATTCGTAAATTTATCCACACATTTCTTATCTTTGTGGATAAAATTTTTTCAATGACCATCAACCAAGTCAAAAATCTTTTTTCCGAGGAGCTCCAAAGCCTTTATACTTCGGCGGAGTGCGAGGAATTATTTTTTATTTTTTGCGAAAAAATATTGAATCTGAATAAGATAGATATTCGCTCACAGCTCGAAAATTCTATTTCTGCCGAAAACCAAAAAGGGTTTCTAAAAATCATATCTATACTAAAAGAAGGGAAACCTTATCAGCAGATTTTGGGCGAAACTTATTTTTATGGAAATCAATTTTTCGTTGATGAAAATGTCCTCATTCCACGCCCTGAAACAGAGGAATTGATAGAATTGATAGAAAACAAGCTGAGTCATCTGAAACAAGAAAAACTAAAAATTCTGGATGTAGGAACAGGCAGCGGCTGCATCAGTATTTCTTTGGCAAAAATATTCCCAAATGCCGAGGTCAGCAGTATTGACATTTCTGAAAAAGCCCTAAATGTAGCCCAAAAAAATGCCGATTTTCATAAGGTGAAAATCAATTTTATACAGAAAGATTATTTGACTGGAAAACTGGATGAAATTTATGATATCATAGTGAGCAATCCTCCGTATATAGATGTTTTAGAAAGAAAAGATTTTTCGAATTCTGTGAAGAATTTTGAGCCAAATATTGCGCTTTTTGCTCCTGAAAACAGAGTTCTTGCTTTTTATGAAAAAATAGCTAAAGACTCTGAAAACCACCTGAAAAAAGGAGGCTCTGTTTTTTTGGAAATCAACCAAAAATTAGGAAAAGAAACATTGCAGCTGTTTCAGGATGTTCTCACAGAATCAGAACTTGTAAAGGATTTATCAGAAAATGACCGATTTGTGATTGGCGAAAAATAAAAATCCCTCTTATAATTTAGAGGGATTTTTTTTCTTATTTGCTGTTGTATTTCTCTAAAATTTCTTTGATGTCGCGGTCGCCTACCATTTGGTCTACTTCCTTCGCGATTTCTGGTTTGTCAGAAAGCAGAGCTTTTAGTTTTTTCTTGTATCGGCCTTTTACAGGGATGTTTACAATCTCGTCGCCTTTTACGAAATAGTCTTCGTGTTCGTAGTTGGCATCCCAAGTGTCAGCTCTGTAGCTGAAATATCTTCTGTACCAAGAAACATCTCCTTGCAGCATGATTTCAAATAATTTTCCGTTTTTCTTTAGCTCTGGCATTTGTCGGAAAACTCTTTTGTTCATTTTTCTATCGATAAATTCAAGGTAAAAAATATCCTTGTCCCAAAGTCTCACCGCCTCTCTTCTTTCGCCGACTTTAAAGCCGTTTTCAAAAACCAGCGGATTGAATTTGTTTTTGCTCAATACATGAGGGTAAAGATTAGCCTTGGTAGAAATAGTATCGGTAGAAATTACAGGAATGTATCTAATGTCAGTCAGCTGAGCCTTTGCTAATGAAATGATGCTCAACAAGATAAATGCAAATGTTTTTTTCATAAATATAATCTAAAAATTTAATTAAAATCTTAAACGAAAGGCGTTTTTACCACCTTTGCAGGAATGTTTTTATTTCTTATTTGGATGAAAATAGCAGATTCTGGTTTAGAAAACTCAGTTTTTACATAAGCTAGTCCAAGTCCTATTTTTTTCATTGGCGAAGATGTTCCAGATGTCACTTTTCCGATGACATTTCCTTCTGCATCCACCACTGGGTAGTCGTGTCTTGGAACGCCTTTATCTAGTAATTCAAAACCAACTAACTTGCGGGAAACGCCTTCTTCTTTCTGTTTTTTGAAAAATTCAGCATCCACGAAATCACCTTTCCCAAGTTTCGTAATCCAGCCCAGGCCAGCTTCCAGCGGAGAAGTAGAATCATCAATATCATTGCCATAGAGGCAGAATCCTTTTTCTAATCTCAGCGTATCTCTTGCTGCCAGCCCGCATGGCACGAGACCTTCCTCTTTTCCCGCTTCTGTGAGGGCGTTCCAGAGCTGCTCGGCATTTTCATTTTTAAAATAAATCTCAAATCCGCCGCTTCCTGTGTAACCTGTGTTTGAGATGATTACATCCTGTACGCCGTCCACCGTTCCGATAGTGAAATGATAATAAGGTATTTCGGAAAGATTAGTGCTGGTTAGCTTTTGCAAAATCTGTGTTGCCAAAGGCCCTTGGATAGCGATTAGAGAAGTTTCATCGGAAATGTTGGTCATTTTTGCTCCGAATTTTTCATTGAATTTAGAAATATGATTCCAGTCTTTTTCAATGTTAGAAGCATTGACCACCACGAAATATTTTTCGTCCGCCATTTTGTAGATGATGAGGTCGTCCACTATTCCTCCTTGTCCGTTTGGAAGGCAGGAATACTGGGCTTTTCCATCAGTCAGCGTGTTTAGGTCATTGGTAGTTACATATTGCAAAAGATCTTTTGCGCCTGCGCCTTCTATGATGAACTGTCCCATGTGTGATACATCAAACATTCCTGCTTTTTCTCTCACGGCGAAATGTTCTTCCGTCACGCCAGCGTACTGTACAGGCATATCAAAACCAGCGAAAGGCACCATTTTAGCGCCGAGTTCTACATGTTTGTTATAAAGTGCTGTTTTTTTCATTTTTTTAAATTTAAATGATTATATAATTTTGAGTATTTTATGTCTATAATTTGTTTTGTAATGTAATCCCAAGTTGTATTGTTTTGAATATTAGTTTTAGAATATTCTTTTTTATTAGTTTTTATTATGATTTTTGTTGTAGGGAGATCCATTATCAGTTCTTTGCTCGGTTTTCCCTTTTCAAAATCTTCTAAATCAATTTTATCAATGAACGCCTCCCAGTCTTTATTATTGTTATTTAATGACAAATTTGCTATGGTTTTTTCATCAATTACACCTTCTGTAAGACGATAAATAATAGAATCTTTGGTTATCACTAAATGTACATTTTTACCACCTGTATCTCCTCCTGTTTGAGAATAAGTTATCCTTTCTATTTTCTCAGCATTTTGTTTTTCAGAAATGCTGGTTTTCTGAGTGTCTGGGCTGGTGGCCATTGCTTTTTCTGTTCCATTACAAGAATGAAGCCAATACAAAACGAAAATAAAGAAAAACTTTTTCATAAAAATAGTTTATTTATTCATAAATACCTTTCTTCCCAAATTCCTTTGCGATGATTTGTAGTAAATCATACCAAACTTCCCTGTCATGGTCGTTGCCGCTGGCGTTCATTTTTCTATAAGTCTTTTTATCAGTTTTGATGATAATGACCTCGTCCTGCCCATCAACAGGCTGTTCGCTGGGACCATCTCTCAGTTTTTTGAATCTATCCAGATTTATTTTCTTTGTGAAAACCCTCCATTTATCAGGTGGATTTAGCAGTAAAATTTTCTTTGGGAGCTCTGCTGGTTCTCCCATAACTTGTTTTGCTTCAAATTCTTTGTATAGAAAATTGATGGTGTAATGGCTTGAATAAAGAGCCATTCCCCCAAATATATGGACTTCTACCTGCTGTATTTTCTCCTGCCCATGCAGGGAAATAGAAGCGAAAGCCAATGCAAAAAATAGTTTAAACAATAATTTTTTCATAAAATTTATTTATTCATAAATGCCTTTCTTTCCAAATTCCTTTGCGATGATTTGTAGTAAATCGTACCAAGTTTCCCTGTCATGGTCGTTGCCGTAAGCATTCATTTTTCTATAAGTCTTTTTATCAGTTTTGATGATAATGACCTTGTCCTGCCCATCAACAGCCTGTTCGCTGGGACCA
>CAUQMH010000096.1:0-5568 GCA_963519075.1 uncultured Flavobacteriaceae bacterium | reverse complement strand
GTTTTTCCTTGTTTACATTAAAAATAAAATGTGTATGCCCGAGTTTTTCCGTGTTGATAATGGTCGTTTGGAATCCGCCTCTCTCCATCCAGAATTTGGCTGCTTTGGCTGCTGCTGCCACTACCGAACTCTCTTCTACAGTCATAGGAATAGCGTATAGTTTCCCGTTAATCAGGAAGTTAGGAGCGATTCCATACGGGAGATAAAAATTAGAAATGGTGTTTTCAGAGAATTCATCATGGAGTTTTTGTAACTCTAAATTTTCATTCCAATACTGCTTTAAAACATGCTCAAAATCAGTGTCATTTTCCAAATATTCTTGGATGAGCCAGTCTATTTTTTCTTGTTTTGGCAGCTTGGAAAAACCATCTATGGGGCGTCTCATTGTATATGATTTTAAAAATCCAAAGATACAAAAATAGAAAATAAAAGAAGTTTGTAAAAAAATAGAATTGATTATCAGTGTTTTGTAATTAATTTAGAAAAAAAATGAAAAATATTTTTGTGATTAATGATAAAGTCTGTATATTTGCACCACTTAAAACGGAAGACCCATGGTGTAACGGTAGCACACCAGATTTTGGTTCTGTTTGTCGGGGTTCGAATCCCTGTGGGTCTACAAACTGCATTAGTAATCAATCAATTACAATAATGCACCCCCTAAAATACCCCCAGATTGTTCTGAGGGTATTATTTTTTATAGAGAAAATGAATACAACTTTTGTAATCAAACGATTTTGATTACAATTTATAACAGAATGTTGTAAACAAAAAAAAGAAGTCTATACTTTCCTAGGGCAAGACTTCTTGAAAAATTATAGTTTGAGAGACAATTTGGTATCTAAAGATTGCCAAATGTCCTGCTTTGCGATGCAAATATACAAAAAAAGCGTGAAAACTCACGCTCTTTTTAATTTTCCCCATGCCATTCTACTAACCCCAAGCGTAGCACACAAGACTTCAAATGGCAAAAAGAAAATTGTTTTCCTCTTATATATGGTTGATACATAAACTATTATTTTGTGCTAGAAAACTATACAAATATTCGTATTCCTTTTCTTTGAGATTTAGAGAATTACATATATATCTTAATTCTTTTGGAGTTTTCTTTGATATTAAAAGATTAGGACTATGTAATTTTCTTTTTTTTAATATCAATAAAACTTTTTCTTGAAATTGTTTTACAGACATTTTTTGAGATAACATCTCATAACAAACTTTAAATATCTTGGTATTGGGAACATTGGGTATAAAACCAAATTCAGATTTTACTAAATCTAAATATTCTTGTTTTCTTAGAACCTTAAATATAGTCTCAAAATCAAGATTTTCATCATTATTAGACGCTTTTTTTTCTTCTATAAGTTCATTATTTTTATTCAGCACAATGATACCAATACTTGTATTGGCATATTCTATTTTAAGTTTTTGTGCATATTTTTCATCTGTAACAATATATACACTATCTGCAAATTTTTGATAATCAGAAATTTGTTTTGATAGTTTGCTAAAACCATCTAATTCGGTTTTTATTTCAAATATTCTTATAATTCCATTAAGCAAAACCAAATCCGCTTTTGATGAACCTATTTTTAATTCATTAAGCGTTAAAGTTTCGTCAAGACAATGCTTATTTATAATATCAAGTAATAAATTATTCTTGTATATATACTCACACCGATAATCTTTTTGCAAGGCTTTATATATTGTTTTAATTATATTGAGATTGCTGGTTTTTTGAGAATGAAAATGCTTGTTTATCTTTTTGTTAAAAAATAATGTATCCTGTCCCCTAATTATTTTTTCAAACATATTGGGAGAAAATATTTGTGATAATATTCTTAAATTTTGGATACTTTCCATACTGCAAAGATATTAAATTGAAAAATAAATCTATCCTAAACTACCCCTATTGGGTTTGAACTACCCCAAAAATCTCTCATTCCACTTTTTTAAGTCCGCCATTCTGTTCATCCAACCTTTCAGAAAGACCTTTTGTGTAGGATTGCTTCTTACGATTCTATGCAGGAAATCCTCCCTTTCCTTATAGAGCCTTTGTAGGAAGTCTTTCGGTGCGTTATTTAGCGCTTCTATGGTATTTGTGCCTACCACACCATCGGATGTAACTCCCAGCATTCTTTGAGGTATTTTAATGCCGTGAACACCACTTCCCCAAACCCAGTCTACAAGAGTATTGGCAATCGCTTGGCTCTTAATCTCATCGGCTTTCCACCTATCCCAAAAAAGCCTTTTTATTACAATATCCCAATCTGCATCGTTCATCTCCAAGAACCGCATATCCTTATCCGAACCAAACACCGAACGCCACACCGCATAAGTTATGCCCTTATTCGTGTGGTAACCAGTCTTTCCTTTGTAAGGCGTGGGGCATTTTACCTTACTTGCGGTGTCTTTTGGGTCCCTTGAAAGTCCGCCCTCCCATTTTAATATAAATGGTCTTAAACTTCTTATATCCGCCATATCATTTGAATTTATCAATTACTTTATCCAATCTCTCCCAAAGAAACATCCCCACGATAATGAATATCAAGTAGATTATCCAACTCTCTGCTCGTTCTGATTGTTTCTCTTCCTTTGTCTGCTTATGCTGTTCTTTCGTTTGTTTCTGCTCCTGCTTTTCTACTTCAACCCTTACTTGCTCTATTATCTTTACCACAGAGTCTTTTGCTTGCTTTTTGTCCTTGAAATAGACTTCTCCATTAGCGCTTCCCTCTACGATGTTGCCATTGTATAAGAACTTGAACTGCACAGGCTCGCTGCCGATTGGTTTTATCGCAAAATCCAAAGACTTCGTAAGGGTCTTGATATTAGCCGTTTCCTCCGTTTTCGTTTCCGAAACAGAGTCTTTCTTTACCGATTCTTTTATTTCGGTTTTATGTTCTTCTTTTTCCTCGTGTTTTCTTACTTTCCTCGCTCCACATCCCAACAACAACAAAAACATAGCAAACCCCAATAAGGGAGTGCTATTCTTTGAAATTCTCATCGTTTTCATCACTCTCTGTTTTTTCCTTTAAACTTTCCAAATCGCCAGTCTTCTCAAAATTCTTTATCTTCTTTAAAAGCCCACTTGGTGGGAATGCACCGTTTGTCACTTTGGACATATTAACCAAAGCAGACCCAAGAGGATAAAGCAATACCATCAATTTTACCATTACTTTAAAGTAAACATCCAAGAACTCCACTTCATCCAAAGCATCGTGCATAATCAAGAGCATGGAATACCCTGATAGAATAACTGTTAGTTTCTTCAATAATCCTAAAAGATTAGTTTTAAAAGCAAAATCCTTATCTACGAAGTAATGCAGATACGAACCCAAAACATGGTCTATCATCAGCACGAGCAACACGCCATAGAGGAATGATAAGTCCGTTGTGTAAAGCCCTGAAAAATACTCAAATGCCGAAACAGCTACCGCTGGAAACATACACAGCTTGAACGATGCATTTATCTTTGCAAAAACTCCGCCTTTATACAACAACACCAAGTTGTTCAATATAAACTCTCTAATATTCATCATCATTTAAATTCTTTAATACTCTTTCTACAATGTTCTTTTTCTATTGTGTCTAAAATCCACACTAAAACCTTTCCTGTTCTTGTCAGTGTTTTGTCCCTTTGGTTTTTGCCCAAAACAGAACTTATCGTTTCTTCAAAGTTTCCGAACTCATAGCCTCCTTTTTTCTTTAAAACCAAATTAAAGAGTGTTCTAAACTCAAAGTTTCCAAATCTGTCCAGATTGACTGCAGAACTCTTGAAATAGCCTAAATCCTTAAATTTGAAAGCAACAGCCAAGAAATTCAGTAGCGACAAAGGAAGAAACAACGCCCACGCTAAAAGGAACAGAAACAGCCCACCTATAAACTTTCCTATGCCTTTCATAATCTGTCCAATTCTTCGCTTTTCGTTCTCACAAAATCAGTCAAATACCCTTGAATTAACTGTAATAGAGTGGCTCTGTTGTTCTTCATCAGCCAAAGCATATACTTATAACTGCTGACTTTTATAGGTTGCATTTCTTCCGTTGCTTTGCCCTCTTCATCTTTCACAGGAACATTGATAAGCTCGTTCTTCATTCCTCGCAGGTAACTCCAAGTGTCCTTGTAAACCACCCATTCAGGTGCAGGCAGTTGGATATTGATTTCCTCGCCTGTATCCTTGTCCTTTAAAACCTGCTTATATCCGAACATTACAAACTCGTGTTCGCTCTTGGCATCCAAGTTAATCACTCGGATAAATCGGTTAAATTGTGGAAGTTTCGGATGCGCTTCCATTGGCAATTCTGCAAGATAAAGTGGCGTGTTTTCTACTTCATATAAAATCTCTTGCACCTGCTTCGGTATCATTAAGTTTTCGTTCATATTATATTGTTTTATTGAATGTTATAGCTTATATCCTTTATCACAAAATCAGCAATGGAAAGGCTTGATAACAGCGTTACAAAATGGATGTATTTATCTGTATTTTGCGCTGTGAATGATGATATCGCCATTACTCCTGTGTTTCTCATTATTGTGAAAAGTGTAATCAGCCCTCCTTCTTTTATCAAGTAAACATCAGCAAATCCATCTAACTCATTAATCTGCGCCTGTGCTGATATCCTGTTGTTTCCTATTACATACTCTCTTCCCCATCTATCTTTCATTATCAAATCATTAGATAAGTCAGACCTTGGTGACGCATCAAGAGTATCAGAAAAGTGAATAGCACCTATTGACCTATCATCTCGGAATAAATAAGGGCTATTGTAAGTTCTAAACTTAAAAACCCAGTTTCTGTCCGTAGGTAATTCCTTGTTTATTCCTACTGAATAAAGAGCTTCGCTCTCTCGTGATGCCATATAAGCATTATTTCTGAAATCTGCAGGAAACACATTAGACCTAATTCCTGCGATTGTTCCATCGCTCAAAATGAAAGGCGTAGGTAGTTGATAGTTCTTGGTTATCAGCGCCTGTGGAAATCTGCTTCTATCTAATGTTCTTACAACCATTTCAGAAGCAAGAACAGGCGTAAATCCTATATCTTCTAACTGTTTTATCTTTGCTATGGTGTTTTTTATATCTTGTGAATACTGATTACTTGCTGGTGCTGTAGCATTGATATTAGACAAAACATTCTTCACAGTCACATTGATAGTTGCAGGAACATTGAATGTAGTAGAAACTTTCGCTCCGCCTGAAAATCCTATCTGTTTCGTTTTAGGATTATACATAATGTAGCCATTAAACGCTTTGTCGTTTACCTTGTCTTCTATATCGTAAGCCTTGCTGAATAGTTTGTTTAGCAGGAAATTTTCTACCTTACCATCAACATCTTGCACAAGAAACCTATCAAAACTATCATCAGCTGATTTGTCAGTAAGTCCCTTGATAGAGTAGTAGTAGCCTGCTGTATCAATGGACCAATTCGCCCCAAGGGTAAGCCCTGCACCATTTACCGAAGTGAGCGAACTATTGGCTACATTGATGCTATTACCACCGCTAACTCCGCCTCATCCTGTGGCTACCACTTACTCACATGCTCCATTCTTACTATCATACTGATTATTA
>CAUQMH010000095.1:0-5597 GCA_963519075.1 uncultured Flavobacteriaceae bacterium | reverse complement strand
AAATTTCATATTATAAAAAATATTTATAAGCATATAATAATAATTTATAATATGAAATTAGAAAAAATTATTTCAATTTCTAGAAAACCAGGGTTGTTTAAGTTGATTTCTCAACTGAGAAATGGGTTTATTATAGAAGATGTGACTACACAGAAAAAAATAAGTATTTCTAACACCAGCCAAGTGAGTCTTTTGGATAACATATCTATGTATACATTTGATAATGAGGTTCCTCTTTTTGATGTGTTCGAAAATATAGCAAAAAAAGAAGACTACAAAGCTACTATTTCTCACAAAGCTTCTTCTGAAGAGTTGAGAGGTTTCATGGCGGAAGTACTTCCAAACTACGATGTTGAGAGAGTTTATGATTCAGATATTAAAAAACTAGTTCAGTGGTATAACATCCTTCAAAAAGCAGGATACATCACTCCGAACAGCTTTGTGAAAGTAGAGCAACCAGCAGAATAGTCATCAGTAGATGTTTGATTAGTATAAATAAGCCTTTATTCTATTTTTTCGGAATAAAGGTTTTTTTGTCTATAATTTTAAGTTAAATTTGAGGAAAAATTCACAGAAATGCATACAAAAACAGAAAAACAGGAAGCTTTTGGGAGATTACTAGATATCATGGATGAATTGAGGGAAAAATGCCCTTGGGACAGAAAGCAGACGATGCAGAGTCTACGGCATTTCACGCTGGAAGAAAGCTATGAGCTGTCTGATGCTCTGCTGGAAGAGGATATGGATGAAATCAAAAAAGAGCTGGGAGATGTCCTGATGCATTTGGTTTTTTATGCGAAAATAGGCTCGGAGAAGGGGGAGTTTGATATCGTGGATGTTATCAATTCTCTTTGTGAAAAACTGATTTACCGCCATCCGCATATTTATGGAGATGCCAAAGCAGATGATGCAGAAACGGTGAAACAAAATTGGGAAAAATTAAAACTAAAAGAAGGGAATGAATCTGTGCTTTCGGGTGTTCCGAAAGGGCTTCCGTCTATGATAAAGGCGTATAGAATACAAGACAAAGTGAGAGGCGTGGGATTTGATTTTCCTAACGAAGCGGAGGCGTGGAAAAAAGTAGAGGAGGAACTGTCAGAATTTCATGCAGAGACCGATAAGGAGAAAAAAGAAATGGAGCTGGGTGATGTTTTCTTTTCATTGATAAATTATTCCAGAATTATAGGTCTAAATCCTGATAGTGCTTTGGAAAAGACTAATTTGAAATTTATTTCTCGTTTTCAGGAGATGGAAAAATTAGCCCAAGAGAGGAATTTGGTTTTGTCTGAAATGAGCCTAGAACAGATGGATGAACTCTGGGAAGAGGCGAAGAAAAATAAAAATTAACTCTAGTATGTGGAAGATTTTAAAAGACATCGCAAAGAGAAATAAGAGACAGTTGTTTTTAACTTTTTTATTGGTTGCGATGGAAAATTTGATGGCAATTTTATATCCTCTTTTTGCAGGATTTGCGATTAATGCAGTAGTTAAAGGAGATGTTTTACATGCGCTATCTTATGCTGTTGTTGTTTTTGTTATGTGAACAATAGGAATGCTCAGAAGGCGTGTGGACACTCGGGTTTTCATTAAAATTTATGCAGAAATGGCGGTACCTATGATTATTAATCAAAGAAATAAAGGCAATGATGCTTCTGCGGTAGCGGCTCGTGTGGCTCTTTCTCGTGAGTTTGTTGATTTTTTTGAACTTCATCTACCGATATTCATCACCTCTTTGGTTTCTATTGTAGGGGCTCTCGTTATGCTTTTGTTTTTGGAAATTTGGGTTGGGATTTTAGGGCTGTTTATTATGTTTATTTTGGTTTTATGGATACCTCGTTTGGCTAAAATAAATGACAAATTATATTCAAAACTAAACAACCGATTAGAAAACGAGGTGTATTTGATAGAAAAAAATAAAATAGAACATCTCGAGAAACATTATAAATTTACGACAAAATTGAGAATATTGATTTCTAATAGGGAGGCTTTTGGTTATTTTTGTGTAGGGATTTCTGCAACAGCGTTGTTTGGATTGGCATTTGGGATTATGGCAACACAAGGCTATGAAAGTGCAGGGCACATCTATTCTGTTACTACATATCTTTGGACTTTTGTGATTAGTCTGGATGATATGCCATCATTGATAGAACAATATTCTAAACTGAAAGACATAGGAAAGAGAATAGAGAATGAGGAATAAAGCGAAGAAAAACACTAAATGACAGAGCGAAAAATATGCTCTAAGGTGACTTCTTCATCTGTGTCACAATCATTTAGATGATAATCATGTTTAGCTAAAATTGATTTTAAAGCAGAAAAAATATTTTTAGAAAAACTATTTATAGCAATGTAAATAGTTTTTTCTTGTCTGTATAAAATCTGGCATCGTATGGGATGTCATCTATTGGTTCAGAATTTTTCCAATCGATGTAATCCGTTGTAGAAGAGGAGAATAATTCACAAATTTTTAAATCTGTTACAACTGAATTGATAGCTTCTTCCGAGTCTAAATTTATAGAATACTCCCAGCTCATAGGATTATTCCTGATGATTTTTTGCTTGGATTTTTCTGTTTTTTTCTTCTCTTTGGTTAAAGATGACTTCTATAATTTTCCCTCCAACCCAAGAAAAAGGAAATATCGTAAGAAATATTCCTATCTGATAAAAAGTAGGGTGGTACCCGAAAAAGACAATATCCAAAACAGCTAAAAAAAGTAGAATAAAACCAATCAAAATAGCATAAGCTACTTTGGCTTTTTTTACAATGAAAGCTGTGGTAATACCGCCGATGGTAGATGCTACTCCCGTGGAAACCAGTAGTGCCACAAAAAAAGAGCTGTTTCCACGCATGTCTTCTAATAGTCTGCTCCATTTTTCAAAGGGTGTGAAGCCAGAATAAGTTATCCATTCGGAGTTGATTCTCAGACCGATAGTGATGATAAGCATGGCGACACCAAGTCCCAGCAGCACAGCAAAAGTATTTCTCAAAAAACTCATAACTAAATTTTGGTGTGGGCTATCATGGAAATTTCTACACTTACTCCTTTCGGTAGGGCGGCTACCTGTATGGTTTCTCTGGCAGGGTAATCATCATTACTGAAATAAGAAGAGTAGATATCATTTACCAAAGGAAAATTTTTCATATCTGTAAGGAAAATACTCGTTTTCACAACATTAGAAAAATTCAGTCCAGCTCCGTGGAGAATGGCTTTTAGGTTTTTCATCACCTGGTGGGTTTCTTCCTCTATTCCCTCTACAAGATTACCATTTTCTGGATTGATAGGAATCTGTCCAGAAATATAAAGTATGCCATCTACTAAAACAGCCTGTGAATAAGCTCCAATAGCAAGAGGAGCATCCTGAGTAGAAATTACCTTTTTCATACTTGCAAAGATACAAAATTCTTCTCTTTTTAGAAAGAACTTGTGGATTGTGGGAAGCTCTGAGTTTTGTATTTTAAAGCATCTCTTAGGATATTGGCTTTTATTCCAATGAAGAAATCATACACCTTATACTGTCCGATAGGCACCCAGTTGAAAGTAATCGTAAAACTTCTTTGGTCTCTTGCAAAGCCTAATCTGGAGTACGAGAAAGCTTTATTAACCAAGTCATAATGGGCGCTTCCCGTGATATTCCAGTAAGGCGTAAGTTTTATAGAACCATTCAGCCCGATGGATGCTGTGCGGTCTCCATACCTCTTTGCAGAGTTGTTATAGGAATAGTTTGCGGTGATGCTCATCGTCCAGTCTTGGTCAAAACGAGCGTAGTTATCATCATCAAAATGGTAGACCTCCATCATGGCGTAGCCTTTTTTCTGATATGTTTTTTTCTCTTTGTTTTTCGGTTTTAAAATTTCGTGGAGTGATAGATTTGCTCCTAAATTAAAGTATTGCAGTCTGAAATTCCCCAATTTGTCAAGCCTTGTTCCTATTTCAGAACCTGGCGTAAATGCTATTTTGTAAGGGTCAAAAGAAGCATTGTAATTTAAACTCAATTTATTATTAAAGAACGAATTTTGAGCATTGATATTGATATACGACCACTTAAAGGTAGGTGCAGCAGCATTGTAGCTGAAATTTACCCCAATGTTTTCAAAAAGTTTTATTTTCGCTACTCCCGTTGAGTCTTTCTTTGATTTTACTTTCATTTCAATATTATTATTAAAATTAAAAGTAACTGATTTTGAAAGACCTGCACTAGGTGAGCCATAAACTCCGTTTTCAAAAATAGAGTACGAAATAGGATTTCCTGTAGCGTCTATGTATTTTTGATAATATCCCCAGCTTTCACTGCTGAAATCAGGATTGTAGGAAAAACCAATACTCGGCGTGAAAACATGTCTTATTGCTTGGATTTTACTGCTTTTTCCAAATTTAAGCATTCCGTAGAGAGTAGTCTGTACAGATGCACTTGTATTAAAGGTACTAAATCCAGTGATGCCCTTTACATCAGTGGTTTCTACGGCGTTGGTAGCAGAGTTGTAGTTTTTTCTAATCGTTTTATTCGTCAAAACATTATCTGTGGATGCAGATAGTGACAGGTTGAAATATCGCAAAAATGTAGTGGTGGTACTGAATGTAGATACATTTCTAGCTCCATATTTCATTTTGTCCCACATTGTTTTTGTGAACATTT
This sequence comes from uncultured Flavobacteriaceae bacterium, assembly GCA_963519075.1. Taxonomy (GTDB): domain Bacteria; phylum Bacteroidota; class Bacteroidia; order Flavobacteriales; family Weeksellaceae; genus JABCPE02. The sequence goes on along the minus strand of CAUQMH010000095.1, from coordinate 962 downwards.
CGTTTTGCTGGGCATTAACTTCATTTCTGAAATCAAATTTAGTATTTACTGTGATGTTCTCTATTAGCCCTTTTCTTACGCCATCTTTAGCTTTGAATAGATAAAACTGATTTACACTCGCAGTGAGGGATGGAAGCCTCAAATTGGTTAATCCAGTAGAAAAATTCTGTGAATAGGTAAGGTTTCCAGTAAGTGTTACGGGTAGATTTAGAAATCTTTTAGTAAGAGTAATGGATGAGTTCTGCTGGGCGTTTAGCACATCTTGATTGAATATATAAGAGTTGTTGATGTTATTATTATAAAATCGGTTACTCACAATATCCACAGAAGCAGATAGTTGCAGGAAAGGATTAGCTTTTGCATCCTGCTGATGAGACCAATATATTCTATAAGTGCTTGATTTTGAATAAGAATTAAGTCCTTTTATCCCTCTTATGGTGGTTCCTATATCACCGCGGAAAGTACCGCTGTATTTGTAGTTTTTCTTGTAATTGACCTCTGGGCGGATGTTCCAGCTTCCTTTGGTGTAGTAGTCAGTGAGTATTTTTAGGTCAAAATGTTTCCCCAAAGGCTGGTAATATCCTAAACCATTCAGATAAAATCCTACATCAGCCCTTTCTCCAAAACTAGGGATGATGAGCCCCGCACTTCTTTTCTCAGTGAAAGGAAGTATTGCGAACGGAAGAGCCAAAGGCGTAGGAACCTGCTCTATATAAAGCTGAATAGGCCCTGTAACTACTTTTCCTGAATTTTTTCCTTTGACAAGTTTTAGGATGGGAGCGGATAAGTGGTAATCAGGAAGAGTGTCTTTTTTAGCTCTGAATAATTCATCAGTTGTAAAGAATCCCCTTCTCATGTAGAATACAGAGTCGTGGTAGTTGGTTGTTTTTTTTGGTTAGAAATGACCGGAGTTATTGTAGGTTTTTAAGGTTTTTTGGGAGGGGTGGTTGGGTGTTTATTTT
>CAUQMH010000094.1:0-5681 GCA_963519075.1 uncultured Flavobacteriaceae bacterium | reverse complement strand
ATATTAAACCATAAGAATAAAGCAGAATTATATTTATTATCATTTATTTATATTGTATTACCATTATTTATTATATTAATTATCATATTTTCTCCAAAAAAAATTATCATAAATTATAGAAAATATACATATTCTAAAATGTATATATGGCATTTAAAATCTATATATGTAGGAAGTATTTTATTGTTTATACTATTGAGTTATATTTCTAATATTTTTTTAAATAATATTTTTTCTTTGATAAACATAATAATATAGATGGGCTCCTGCCTGTCTATTTTATTTTTGCACAAAAAACATTTTTAACAAAATTTTCATAAAATGAAATAATATTTAATAAATAAATACTATTTTTGTCACTTGCTTTAAAAATAAGAAGAAAAATGAAGAAGAAGTTGTCAATTCAAAAAATCCTAATTACCTCTTTCGCTATGTTTTCTATGATATTTGGTGGAGGTAATTTCATTTTACCGCCGCTTTTGGGCATCAAGGCTGCCGATTCTTGGGATGTTGTAGCGATTGCATTTGGTATTTCTGGTGTTTTGATTCCTCTTATGGGCATTATTGCACAGGCAAAAATACAGGGAACGGTAATAGATTTCGGGAAAAAGGTGCATCCAGTATTTGCATTAGTTATAGGAATTTTGATTTACGGTATTTGTCTTTCTTTTCCTATAAAGATCACAGCATCAGTAGCTTACGAACTTTCCGTAAAGGACAGTATCGAGATTTCTTCTTTGTGGTTTGGAGTTATTTATTTTTCGCTGGTGATGTATCTTTGTTTCAACCGAGGAAAGATACTAGACATTTTGGGCGAATATCTCACTCCTATCCTATTGATAATCATTTTGACTATCATTTTAGGAGCGGTATTCTTTGTCGATAACGAAATCCCAAAATCAAATTTAGAAAAACCCTTTTCATTAGGGCTTTTAGAGGGCTATCAGACCTTTGACGGAATGGCTTCTATCATCATAGGCGCGGTAATCATCACTTCTCTAAATATGGATGATTCACTAGACTTTTCACAAAAAAGAAGACTTACCATCTATGCAGGATTGATAAGCGGTTTGGCGCTGTTCATCATTTATGCAGGGTTTATCTATACAGGTGCAGTACTAAAAGTTCATTTCCCATCAGATAATATTTCCCGTTCGGAGGTTCTTTCTAAGGTAAGCTGGCATATTTTGGGCGATATCGGAAAAACTTTACTAAGTGTGAGTGTCAGCATCGCTTGTTTCACTACTGCTGTCGGTATCATTACGGGAGCGGCAGATTTCATGAAAAATATTTTCGGAAATTCTGAAATGGTCTACAAACTGGTAGTGGTTTTCTCTTGTATTTTAGGCGTTTTTGTAGGGCAGACAGGTGTAGAAAACATTGTAGCCGTTGCGGTTCCTGTTCTTGTGCTGATTTATCCTGTCATCATGGCTCTTATTTTGCTTAATTTCGTTCCAGAGAGCTGGACTTCCATTTCCATTTTCAGAGGAGTTACGCTGGTTGCTGGGATATTTGCGATACCAGATTTTATGATAGCTATTGGTTTTGAGAGCTTTCAGCCTATTCATGACTATCTTCCTTTGGCGACTTACGGCTTGGCTTGGTTGCTGCCTTGTCTTTTCATTTGGTTTGTTTTATTTATTATCCAAAAAAATAAACAACTTTAACATTTTTTTAACTAAATAAAAGACAATATGCCGTTTTCAGTGTTATAAATTGTTAAAAATTAGGCATTTCTATTTTTATGCGTAATTTTGCAACCAAATTTAAATGATATGAAAAACGAAATTAATTATTTGAAAGTAGTAATCATGAGTTTGGTTTTAACATTATTTTCTGTTTCAGCAAACGCTCAGCAAAAAAAGCACAACTACATCACAACTAATGAGCAGCTAGCAGAAGAGTTATCCGAAAAATACGGAATACCAAGTGGAGTTATCCTAGCTGTAGCCTTCGTAGAGACAGGCGGCGGGACAAGTAAAGGAGCTAAAACTTACAACAACCATTTCGGAATTATAGGTAAGAATACAGTAACAAAATCAAAATACAAAAGTTTTGATTCCACAAGAGAGAGCTACGAGGCTTTCTGTCAAATTCTCTCAAGAAAAAAATACTACTCAAATTTAAAAGGTATCAAAGATACAACTGAATGGGTAAAAGCCATAGCCACAGCGGGATATTCTACCCAGCCTGTAGAATGGAAAAAAAGAGTCAAAATGATTATCGAAAAATTTAATTTATCTTAAAAACACAAGCTGTCTGAAAATTTAGACAGCTTTTTTTATTTAAAATTTGTTCGGTTTATGCAAAATAAATAAATTTGCGCTTCGTTGTAATAAAAAAAATATTTTGAATAATAATAGAATTCACAGGGTGGTAATCTTGGTTACCTCCTGTTTTTTGGTCTATCTGTCAGCATCTATACTATCATATGTATATGGATGGAAGTTTGAAGCTTTTGATAAAATAAATTTGGTTTCTGATATTTTTAAAAAATCAGAAGAAGAGCAAAATGCAAGTGGTAAATCCGCTATCGTAGGAAAAACAGCAGAAAAACCTGCTAAAGAAGCTGCACAAGAGGATTTTGAGCTGTATAAAAAACCTGAATTTATCACTAATTTCCATAAAGGAGACAGCGTGGTTGCTTTGCCTATTTTAGCTCAAAAATTAACTAAACTGAAAAACACTGGAAAAGGCAAAATCCGTATCGCCTACTTTGGAGATAGTATGATAGAGGGTGACCTCATCACCCAAACGCTGAGAAAACTTCTACAACAGGAGTTTGGTGGGCAGGGAGTTGGTTTTCTGCCGATGCATTCTAATGTAGCGCAGTTTCGCCAGACCGCTAGAATTTCTGGAACAGGCTGGGAAAGCACCAATTTCATGACTCCTAAAGCGCAAAATATGTACATCTCTGGACATACTTTCAGAGGTGCAGGAAGTGGAACTTACCAAGATAGAACCCTCACAGACGGCGCTTTACCTATTCAAAAATATATTCTCTACGGAAAGACAGAAGGTGCTGAAATAGAGATAGATGGAATGGAACACACATTACAGGGAAATCATTTGGTTAATAGAAAAATATTAGCTGATAATACTGATAACACCCTAAAAATAAGGTCTAAAACATCTTCATTACCGATATTCGGAATTGGTTTTGAATCTGAAAACGGGATAATTTTGGATAATTTTTCATTCCGAGGAATCACAGGTGTGGAACTTAGCAAAATAAATGAAGAATTCTTGAAATCAATTCAGGAAGCCAATCCTTATGATTTGATTGTATTTCAGTATGGTGTAAACCTTTTATTCAGACCAAAAGATACCAACTATTCTCACTATGAAAAAATGATGCAGCCTATACTGAGCAAAATGCGAAATGCATTTCCTAAAACTGATTTCTTGCTGGTAAGTACCGCTGACAGGGCTTTTAGATATGGTGGAGAATACAAAACGGCTATCGGAATTCCTAATCTGATACAAACTCAAGCGAAACTTGCTTTTGATAACAAAATGGCGTTTTATAACCAATTCGAATCCATGGGTGGAGAAAACTCTATTGTAAGATGGGCTACACAAAGTCCTCCACTAGCGAATAAAGACTACATCCATCCCAATGGAAAAGGCGCAGAGGTTTTAGCCGAAAAAATATACAATGCAATCATCCAAGACTACAAAAAATACAAACGAAAATAAATGAAACCATTACAAGAATTTTTTGCAACATTTGACTGGAACGCTTTCCTACAGCAGTTTCTATATGATAGTAAAAACCCGTTGCTGTTTAACAATGGTTTTTTCGTGTATTTTTTCACGCTATTTATTTTATTATTCTTTGCTTTAAGAAATCACCACAAAGCCCGCAGGTATGTATTCTGCATTTTTTCACTTTATTTTTTCTATAAAGCGAGTGGCTGGTTTGTCGGTCTGGTGCTGATTTCAGCGGTGGTGGATTTCTTTTTATCCAATGCTATTTATAGAGAAAAAAGCCAAAGCAGGAAAAAATTTCTGCTGGTTCTGAGTATTTTATTTAATCTCGGAATGCTTTTCTATTTTAAATACACAGATTTCTTCATCGAAATTTCTAATTCTTTATTTGATACCAATTTCAATCCTTTGAACCTAATTCTTCCGATAGGGATTTCGTTCTATACTTTTGAAAATCTCAGCTATACGGTAGATGTTTATCGTGGAGAATTTAAGCCTGCGAATAAATTTTCTGATTATCTTTTGTTCTTGGCATTTTTCCCAAAACTGATGATGGGGCCTATCGTTCGTGCGCATGATTTCGTTCCACAGATTAATGAGCCGTATGTGATTTCGGAACGCGACTTCGCAAAAGGGTTTTTCTTGATTATTTCGGGGCTGATTAAAAAACTCGTTATATCAGACTACATCACCCTAAATATGGTGGATTATATGTTTGATAATCCTGCCCTGCACACGGGTGTAGAAAACCTAATGGCAGTCTATGGCTATGCGATGGTGATTTATTGTGATTTTAGTGGTTATAGTGAGATTGCCATAGGTATCGCGCTTTGGCTTGGGTTTAAAATACCTCCTAATTTCATGTCGCCATACCAGAGTTTAAACATCACAGAATTCTGGAGAAGATGGCATATTTCGCTATCTACATGGCTGAAAGACTATCTTTACATTCCATTAGGAGGAAACAGAAATTTCTCAGTGGCTTCTTTCATTTTTGTAGGAGGATTCCTTGTGGGCTCTTTCATCATGGGAGTAGAACTGTTCCACTTATCCAATTTTTGGGCAGCAGTGGTTTCTGCAGTTTTATTATTGATTTTTATAATTCCTGCAGTAATCACAAGAAAAACCAGTGGAATTGCGGCCAACTTTAACCTATTGACTACCATGCTTTTGGGAGGATTTTGGCACGGAGCCAGCTGGAATTTCATCATCTGGGGAGCCATCCATGGTGTAGGACTTGGGATTCATAAAATATGGATGCTGCTGACTGACAAAAGCTTTGCAGCCTTTAACCAAAGCCGAATTTACAAAATCATATCTGGTATTTTGACTTTTCATTTTGTATGTTTTGCTTGGATTTTCTTCAAAGCTGAAGATTTAGAAATCGCTAAAACGATGATTTATCAAATCTTTAACAACTTTGATATCAGCGTATTTGGTCCTTTTTATGATAATTATAAAGGCGTAGTATGGATGATTTTAGCAGCGATGGTTTTACATTTAGTTCCTGATAATCTGGCTGATAAAGTAATCGCAAGAACCAAAACCATTCCTATGGTAGTCTATATTTTGGTTTTCTTCCTGTTTTTGATTCTTTATGGATATTTCAAATCTGCAGAACAAGTAATGCCTATTTACTTACAATTCTAATTAAAAACATAAAACGCAATAAAAAAAACTAACCTCCTAAAAATGGAGGTTAGTTTTTTATTTTAAAATAAAATCTTTAAAAATTATTCTTCTACATAGTCTGAATCTGCTGTAGCGATTGGTTGCTGCTCATAGGTTTTATATTTCTGAGCATTAGTATCATAGATTACAACCAAACCTCCTACTTCATTGCTGATAAGAACCCCATCACGAGGAGCTTTTATGAAAGAAGAGCTATTCATATAGATAGATGCTCCTTTAGAAAAGGATTTTAGTTTCAGCTTGTCATTATAATTCTCCGCAAAACTCACATAAGGCTT
>CAUQMH010000093.1:0-5818 GCA_963519075.1 uncultured Flavobacteriaceae bacterium | reverse complement strand
AAAGCCAAGATATGAATATCTTTGGGATAGCACAGAAAAACCGAAAAGGAATAGTAATTTTGGTTAATAAATGGGATTTGGTGGAGAAAGAAACCAATACCATGAAGCAGTTTGAAAACCAAATTCGTGAGAAAATAGCTTTGTTCAGTGATGTGCCTATTTTATTCATTTCAGCATTGACAAAACAGAGAATCCTGAAAGCTGTGGAAACCGCTGTGGAAGTCTATGAAAACCGTAAAAAACGAATCAAGACAAGTAAGCTGAACGAAATCATGCTTCCTATCATAGAAAACACGCCGCCGCCAGCTCTGAAAGGGAAATACATCAAAATAAAATACTGTACACAGCTGCCTACGGTGACGCCGCAGTTTGCGTTTTTCTGTAACCTGCCGCAGTATGTGAAAGAACCTTATAAAAGGTTTATAGAAAACCAACTGCGTAAGAATTTTGATTTTACTGGAGTGCCTATTGAGGTTTATTTCAGACAAAAATAGTTTTCGTCCTCTTCCTTTTGTTATAAGGAGGGGGATATTTTTAATAACATAGAAAAAATTAAACAATTATGATGCATATACTTTCTAACGAGGTTTCGCTGGTTAATTCTTGGATAAATGAACTGAGAAATGTAGAAGTTCAGACCGATAGAATGAAATTCCGTAGAAATATGGAAAGAATAGGTGAAATCGCAGCCTTTGAAATTAGTAAAAAATTGGATTACAAAGAGATGGAAATCACCACACCTTTGGATAAAATCAAGGTGAAAGAAATCGCTGTTCAGCCTGTGATTACTACGATTTTGAGAGCTGGAGTTCCGCTGTTTCAAGGAGTTTTGAACTATTTTGACAAGGCAGACTGCGGTTTTGTGGCAGCGTATAGAAAACACGATATGAACGATTATTTTTCTATCAAACAAGATTACCTTACTTGCCCTAATATAGAGGGAAGACCGCTCATCGTGGCAGATCCTATGCTGGCTACTGGTGCCAGTTTGATAGAAGCACTGAAAGACCTGCTTACTCACGGAAAGCCTTCGCAGATACACATTGTGGCGGCTATTGCCAGCAGACAAGGAGCAGAGGCAATCAGAACGGCTTATCCAGAAGCGCAGATCTGGATAGGGGCGATAGATGAGGAGCTGACTTCCAAGGGCTACATTACGCCAGGGCTGGGCGATGCGGGAGACCTTAGTTTTGGGGAGAAATTACAGAATTAGAAATGAGAGAGGCTGTTTATCAGTCTCTTTTTTTTGTTTTTAAAATTTAAATATAAATAAAAACCACACCAGTACCGAAGTACCGATGTGGTAAAAACTATAATTGATAAAAAGATGTCTAGTTGTACCCAGCTTCATTCATATCGTCATTGTTTTGATCTTGCATCTCTGGTTTTATTTTTGTTTTGCTTTCTGTTACATTTCCACTTTTGAATCTGTAAGAGAATGAAAGTAAGAACTGTCTTGGCATCATCTGCATTTCATTATATCTCGTGAAAGTATCTGAGTCTGTGTAAGTTCTTCTCTTTCTGGAGTTGAAAACATCTTGAACACTGAAACTGATGGTTCCTGTATTATTCCAGATATTCTTGTTGATACCGATGTTTAGAGAATAGGTGTCCTTTTTCTCTGTATTATAATCTCTATGTCCGCTGCGGAAATCTCCCTGAAGCTGTAAATTCGTAGTTTTATTGATTTTAAACGCTGAGGTAAGTTTAGCTTTTAGGTTGTTTCCTTCGTTTACAATCGTAGAGTTGTTATAAGTCATCTCACTCTTGTATCGGTAAAGATTGACATTACCATACACTCTAAACCAGCTGGTAGGACTTACGCTGTAGCTAAGGTCTAGCCCGTATCTATCCTCCGTTCCTAAATTGAAAGGTCTGGAAAGGATGTACTCTGTCGGCTGTCCTGTGATAGGATTGGTGTAGGTCTGCTCTTCTGTGATGGAGCTGATGTCATCTGTGGTTCTTTGGTAATAGAGTGTAGGGTTGATATTCCATTTTGCTCTGGAATAATTGTAACTGAACTCAAATGAATTAACAAAAGATGGATTCAGGTCAGAATTTCCCATAAATCTATTTGGGTCACCACTGATTCTCATCACAGGGATGATTTCCCAAGACTTAGGTCTTTTGATTCTTCTCGAATAATTTAGTGAGAACTGGCTCTTTTCCGTGATATCATAGCTTAAAAACACGGAAGGGAAAAACTCATTGTATTTTTTGCTTTTTGTAGAAAGTCCAGAAAGGTTGTTATTCGCTTCGATATCAATATTGATATTTTCATTTCTTACACCAAGCTGATACCCGAATTTTCCGATTTTACTCTTGAACTGAGCATAGAACGCCAAAATCTGTTCTGTGTAGTTATTCTTTCCTGTAACATCATCAAATGTGATGAAATTTCCTCCTGAAAGCCCTTGGTAAGAGTTATTGATATCGTTATTATTATAGTCATATCTAGCACCTGCTTCTATTTTAGAGTTTTCGCCAATAGGCAGCTCGTAGTCTAGTTTTCCTATCCAAGTTTTTCTAGAAAAATCAGCCACATTTAGGTATTGATAAAGAGTATGAGAGGTGTTTCTATTATCAAAAATATTACTTTCTGAGTCGTTGCTTGTATTTTGGAAGCTACCACTCAGCTCTAGCATATGCCCTTTATTATTGAATTTATGTTCTAATCCTGCATCTACTTGTATGCTGTTATTTTCATCAAGTCCATCATTTTTTCTGTATGTGATTCCTGTGAGAGAAGAGGTGTTCTGCTGAAGGCTAAAACCATCCATCAGCATTCTATTAGCAGAGAATGAAGCATTTACCGAAGTTTTATCTGAAATGCCGTAAGTGAAACCTGTATTGAAATTGTAGTTTTTCATTTCAGGCTTATTTTCGCTGCTGGTAGTCAGGCTTTCTCCTGTATTTTTATACAAAATATCTGAGTAGCTTTCGGATTTATTTTTCATGTATCCGCCGCCGCCATTCACGAACCAAGTCCATTTTCCGTAGTTCCAAGAAAGATTGGTATTCAGTCTTGTAGCTGGATTGTAGCCAAGGCTTCCGTTCACAGAACCATTAAAGCCCAGCGAAGAAGTTTTTTTCAGAATGATATTGAGAATACCAGCTGTTCCTTCAGCTTCGAATTTTGAAGAAGGGTTAGAAATGATTTCTATCCTGTCGATTTGGTCGGCAGGGATACTTTTCAGTGCAGCACTGATATCATCAGTAATTCCCAGCACGGAAGAAGGTTTCCCATTGATAAGGAATTTCACATTAGAATTTCCTCTCATAGACACAGAGCCGTCAGTCTCCACACTTACAGAAGGGACATTGTTCAGTACATCATGCAGAGTTCCTCCTTTTGAGGAGATATCCTGTCCTACATTGTAGGTTTTTTTGTCAAGTTCCACTTTATAAGGCGCAGAACTTTTCGCTGTGATGACTACTTCGGCGATTTGTTTTTCGCTATTGCTTGATTTTGAGTTATTTGCAGTTTTACTAGTTTCTGGTTCTAGGACAATATTCCCAAGGTTAGAAGCGCCTTGGATTTCTATTTCGTAGGTTTTTCTTTTGAAATTAACTGCATCGATTACGACTTGGTAAGTCCCATTCGCCAAATTTAGAGCAAAACTACCGCTGTCATCTGACATTGAGGCATCACTCAGCGCAGTATTAGTTTTATTATTAAATTCTATGGAAGCATAAGGCACGACTGCACCATTTTGGTCAGTGATTTTTCCTTTAATGCTTTGTTTTTCTTGGGCGTTTATCATTACTGCCGCTCCCAAAAAGAAGGTCAAACCGATGGTTTTCTTCCCAAAAATCCTTGTTATTTCAATATGTGACATAAAAAACTTTTTAGTGTTAATATTCTTTTAGATGATAAAAATCATAAAAGGTTAAAAATAAAAACAAATTTTTTTTAAAATCTCTATATTTACAGCCACAAAATCAAGAATATGGTATTGAGTAGAATCTGGAGTATGTTTATCATCATCGCTATTGCGGTGGCAAGTTTCAAATATCTTTTTTCGGACAATTATAAAGCTATTTATAATGATATGGTAGTGGGCAAAGGAGGCGATACGGTGGCTATCGCAACCAAGCCATTAGCCGATGTTCCACTTGAAATTTCTGAAAAACTAAAACAAGAAAAATTAGTAATAAAAGATAAAATCCATTATCAAAATCAAGATACTGGCAAAGTAAGAATATACAGAGTTCAGGAGGCGAGCGGGGTGATAGGCACGGCGCAGACAGCGGTGGAGATTAGTTTGGGGCTTATAGGGATTATGACTTTGTTTATGGGCTTTATGAGCATTGCCGAGAGAGCGGGCGGAATCAATCTTTTGAGTCGAATAATCCAGCCGTTTTTCTCTAAACTTTTTCCAGAAGTTCCCAAAGGGCATCCTTCTTTTGGGCTTATGATGCTGAATTTCAGTGCTAATCTTTTGGGGCTGGATAATGCAGCCACGCCATTTGGACTAAAAGCCATGGACAGCTTGCAAAGCCTAAATCCAGATAAAGAAAAGGCGACCAATGCCCAGATTATGTTCCTTTGTCTGCATGCCAGCGGACTTACGCTGATTCCTGTAAGTATCATAGCGACTAGGTCTTCTCTCAATTCTGCCACACCTACCGATATCTTTTTGCCTACGATGATTGCTACTTTTTGTGCAACGATGGCAGCGATGATCATAGTCTCTATCAGGCAGAAAATCAATCTGTTCCAGCCCGTGCTGTTAGCGTATATTGGTGGGATTTCTGCCATTGTAGGAGCGATGGTTTTCTTCTTGGTTAAACTTAACAAAGAAGAACTGGACGGCGTGAGCAAGCTGATTTCTAATGGACTGATTTTGTTGATTTTCCTGCTTATCGTGCTGGGTGGAGTTTATAAAAAGATTAATATTTTTGATGCCTTTATTGATGGAGCAAAGGAAGGTTTTAATACCTGCGTGAAAATTATTCCTTATCTAGTGGGAATGCTCGTGGCTATTTCTCTTTTAAGGACGAGTGGAGTTTTTGATTTGATTATCAATGGAATGAAATGGATGGTGGAAAGCCTAAGTATGGACACTCGCTTTGTAGATGGGCTTCCTACGGCACTGATAAAACCTCTAAGCGGTTCGGGAGCGAGGGGAATGATGATAGACACGATGACTACTTTCGGGGTGGATAGTTTCCCTGCTCGGTTGTCAGCGATTTTGCAGGGGAGTTCGGACACTACATTCTATGTCATCGCAGTTTATTTCGGGGCTGTGGGAGTGAAAAACACACGATATACGATTTCTTCTATGCTATTGTCTGATTTAGTGGGAATTACGACATCTATCATTATGGCGTATTGGTTCTTTGGGTAAAATGAAAAATGATGAAAGGGAAGATGAAATTCATTGCTAAAAAAATCACATTTATTTTTAGTGTTTTTTCGGTTTTAGTGTTTGGTCAAGGTTCAAAAATAGACCAGATTATTACCAATGCCGAAATGCAGAGGGGGAGACATCAGTTTGATAAAGCATACCAATCCATAAAAACAGCTGAAAAACTGGCTAAACAGAAATCTGCAAAGGAACTTCCTAAAGTCTATTCGGAAATGGTAAAGTATCAGTTTTCGGTTTCTAATTCGGATTCAGCGAAGATTTATACAGAAAAAGCCATGGCAGAGGCGCAGAGCATCAATCACCCTGAAGCCCTTGCCTATGGATATTACACCAAATCGTATTATTATAACTATTTGGAAGTAAGGGATTTGGCAGTGGAGTTTTCTCAGAAATCATTGGATTTGGCTCAGAAACATAATTTAGACCTGCTAAAACCTCGTATATAT
>CAUQMH010000092.1:0-5903 GCA_963519075.1 uncultured Flavobacteriaceae bacterium | reverse complement strand
TTTTGGATTTTTTCTTCTTTTTATTTAGGACAACATTATATTTGAAACTATTGATATTCCAAACAGGAATATAATAAAAAAGGAAACTAAAAAGGTAACTCATAGCAAAGGATAAAAAAGCATCCATACTGAGTTGAAAAAGGGTGGTTCCTGTGAAGAAATAATACCCGAGATTGGAAATTAAAAATATAATTACTCCCATTAAAATAGCATTTATCAAGGAATATTTTACCCTTCCCAGCTGCATGCTGTTTTCCCAATATTCTATGAATTTTTCATCTTTATCTTTATTTTTCTTATCCATTTTTCTATTTTTTGCAAAGGTAGAGAATTTATTTATATTTCTGAGCCAAAGCCTGCAGAATGCTCCATGTTTCCGCATCTAAAATACCATCATAATTTTCAGGTCTGAAATGATACTGAAACGCTTCTATGACGCTTTTTGTCTGTTTGTCCCACATTCCTGTGATTTGGATATCATACCCAAAACTCTTAAAGGTTGATTGTATTTTTCGTATAAAAGAAGCATCTTCATATAGTGTAGCAGTATCTTCTAATGCACTTGGATAAAATTCTTGTTTTTTATCCTCATCATACCACATGCCTATTTGGTGTTTTTCATATAATGTTTTCCAAGGAAACAGAGGGCCTGGGTCTTGTTTTCTTGTCGGAGCAATATCTGAATGAGCCAAAATATTAGTAGGAGGAATCATATATCTTTTGCTGATGTCTTTCACCAAAACAGCTATTTTTTCTATTTGATGTTCAGGGAATGCTTGGAATTGTCTCTTTCCTAAACTATCTACTACATAGCCTGTATTTACTATTTCTATACCTATAGAGCTGTCATTCAGGTTGTTGCTGTTTTTCCAAGCGCTTATCCCTGCATGATAAGCTCTTTTGTTTTCATCTACTAATTGATAGATTTCATGATCATCTAAATCACTTACAAGATAGTGGGAACTTACTGACTGCTGTGTCAAAACTCTTATGGACTTTTCATTATCCAAAGCCGTATAGTGCAAAATGATGAATCTCTGGCGGAAACCTTGTCCCAAGGAAGGGAAGTAAGTTTTAGTGATTTTATATTTTTTTGGTTTGGCCGAAACTATAGAACCATAGCTTATCGTATTATTATTTTTGGTGCTGTCCGCTATGTTCACTTTATAAAAATCCTCTGTTCCTATATGAACTATTTCACCTTTTTTTTCCTTTTCAGAGTTTGTTTTGTTTGGGTCTAATGAAGATTTGGCTGCATCAGCTATTTTTTTCTGCGAATCACAAGAAAAAGCCAAAATACATAAGCAGCTGATATAAAATATTTTACGCATGATATAAATTATTAAGCTAATTTTTTTTCAAAAATACGAATATTTTTTTCAAAAAAAATTTGTGGGTTAAAAAAAAAGTTATACCTTTGCAAAGCAAATACAGAAAGGGAGTTCTTAAAGAATAAAAGGAGGGTTGCCGGAGTGGTTAACGGAGCAGTTTGCTAAACTGTCGACTTTCGGGTCGCATGAGTTCGAATCTCATACCCTCCGCAACTGGTAAAATATTCGGGGTGTAGCGTAGCCCGGTCATCGCGCCTGGTTTGGGACCAGGAGGTCGCAGGTTCGAATCCTGCCACCCCGACAAAAGTTTATTAGTTCTTTTTAAAAACTAATTAATGGGTGCGTAGCTCAGCTGGATAGAGCATCTGCCTTCTAAGCAGACGGTCAAAGGTTCGAATCCTTTCGCGCTCACGGATTTTAAATAAAAACATCTTCAATTTTTGGAGATGTTTTTTTATTTGCTAAAAATTAAAAATCATTTTAAATACTTGAAATTTCACTTTTTGATAAATGTCAAAGGATATTTGTCAGGATTTATGGATATTTGAACCATCAAATAAACAAACAAGACATATGACAAGTAAGAACAAGTTGTATTATGCATTATTATTTATGTCTTCTTTCAGTTTTGGGCAGTCTTCTTCTGACCAGCTGAAAGAACTCATTAATAGTGCATTAGAGAGATGGACAGTATCAGCAGCAAAATCTGGAACTGCAATATGTGGATATTGACCAAAAGAAATTAACCGATACTTTCCTTCCGAAAGTGGAGCTGACAGGAAGAGTAGGTTATATGGACACGCGAATAAATTACACTTCGCCAGAGTTTGGTATTCCGCGGGTTCCTCCTCTGTTTCCAGGGATGATGGTGCCTTCGCAGAATAACACTTTAGGAATTTCTGGTTTTTCTGGTGCGTCTAAATTACAGGCTTCTGTGGTGCTTTATTCAGGAGGAAAAGTAGGACATCTGAAAAAGGCCTTAAACGAGAAAAAACTTTCCCAGCAGGAACTTTTATCCAGCAGTAAGAATGAAGTAATTACTTCTATTGCCAAAATCTATGACCAGTTCGCATTGGTTCATCAGTCTAAAAAAGTTTTAGATGAAAGTAAAAAAAGACTGGAAATCAACAGAAAAACTGCAGAAAAAGCGCTTGGGTACGGGCTGATAACACCGTATGATTTTAAGAAAATAGAACTGGCACAGGTCACGCTGGATACCAAAATGGTAGAATACGAAGGAAAGCGCGACTTGCTTATCACTCAGCTGCATATTCTGACAGGGATGGACAAGGAGCGCATCGCGGAGATAGAGCCAGACTTGCAGGTTTTAAACTATTTAGTGGAGGACAAATCCATAGAAAACAGACCTGAAATAAAAGCCCTAAACCACGGAATCGCTGCGGCAGAATACAAAATAAAAGCTGAGAAAACTTGGTGGATTCCAAAGGTACAGCTTTCTACTTCGCTGTCCTACTTTGGGCTTTATGGTGACCATATTCAGACTTCTAACGATGTGGTTCCTTATTTGGTGAAAAAACTGGATATTCATACCAAGCCGCTTAGTCTTTTCCCGATGTTTAATGCTGGAATAGGCTTTAAATGGAGTCTTTTCGATGGGAATACAGGAAAACGAGAAGCTGAAAAGAGCAAGATAGACAAAATGGTTTTAGAGAACAAAAAAGCAGATGCACAGAGAAAACTGCAGTTAAATCTTGCGAATAATCAGACCAATTATGACATCGCTTTGGCGCAAATAGAATTAAAGGACAAAGCTCGTAAAATCGCCAAAAATGCATTAGACCAAGTGGAAAAAGAATTTCGCTATGGCGTGAAAAAATCTATGGATCTGATAGATGCTGAAAACGATTTGGAAAAGGCTGAATTAGAATACAAAACAGCTGTGTTTAACCAAAGAAGAGCAGCGATAGAGCTGATGAAATCTACACAAAACTTAGATGTAGAAAAATTTTAATAACAAACAAACTGAGTAATTTTAATAACCAAAAATCAACAAAGAAATGAAACTAAACGATATAAAAATTAAAAATAATGCCGTAAAATCTGCTCTTTTATTGACTGCATTTGCATTGGTTTCTTGTAACAGCGAAAAGCAGGAAAGCGCAGTGGAAGGAAAAGTAAAAAAAGAAGTGATTTCTTTCGCTCCGAAAATCACAGGGAGAATTTTGGAAATCTATGTAGAAGAAGGGCAGACTGTAAAAGCAGGAGATACACTTGCGAAGATAGATGCGCCAGAGATTTCGGCTAAAATAGCTCAGGCACAGGGAGCAACTCATGCGGCGGCTGCACAAGCTGAGATGGCAAGAAATGGCGCTACGGCAAATCAATTAAGCCAGCTAAGAGCCAAAGAAAGAGGACTTCGTGAGCAGTATGAATATGCACAAAAATCATACAACAGAGCTACTAATATGTTCAAAGACAGTCTGATGTCGCCACAGGCATACGATGAAGTTATCGCTAAATACCAAGGTGCAAAAGCGCAATATGATGCGGTAATCGCGGAGCTGAGAGATGTGGAAAACGGCACTCGTTATGAGAGAATCAGTATGGCGGCTGGACAGGCTGAGCAGGCAGCGGGAGCACTGCAAGAGGCAAAAGTAGCCTATTCTGAACGATATGTGATTGCTACCAGTGATATGGAAATAGAATCTATCACACTTCACAAAGGTGAGCTGGCGACAGCTGGATTTGCACTGTTCAATGGATATTTGCCAGAGAGCACTTATTTCAGATTTACTGTTCCAGAAGGGCAGATTGCAAAATACCAAAAAGGGCAGACTGTAAATATGGAAGTAGTGTATAACAAAGCTGCTGTTTCAGGGAAGATAATGACGATAAAACAATTGACCAAATATGCCGATGTGACCACTGCTTTCCCAGATTATAAAATGCAGGAAGCTGTTTATGAAATAAAAGTAAAACCACAGGATATTCAGCAGACAAAAAATATCTTGGTAAATTCTAATGTAATCCTAAAATAATGAAAAAGTTTATTCACTTACTAAAGCGTGAGTTCAAAATATTCTTGGCTAATGATACCCTGCGAAGTGTATTTATCCTCGGGCCTATAGTTTACGGACTGCTCATTGGGTTTACTTACAAAGAAGGAAAAGTGGACAATCTCCCAGTGATAGTCATAGACCAAGACCATACACCTACTTCTTCCACAGTGGTGGATATGCTGGGAGACAATAAAACGATAAAAGTCCTCCACTATGCCCAAGAGCCGCTAAGGCTGGAAGATGAAGTCATCAAAACAAAAGCTGCCGCAGTGGTGAAAATCCCTGAAAACTTTGAGAAAGATATATTGCTGAGAAAATATCCTGAAATAAATGTTTATGTAAATACAGGAAATGTTCTTACTGCGAATTTCTCCTCTAAAGCGATTCAGGTGACGCTCGGGACATTGTCCGCAGGAATGGAAATGAAAACCCTCCAAAAAAGAGGTGCTAATTCAGAACAGGCAAAGATGCAGTACGAACCCTTCAAGGCGAACTACATCACGATGTTTAATACCACTTCCAACTATCTTATTTTCATGTGGCCTGCCATGATGGGCGTGGTTTTTCAGCAGGTAGTATTGCTTGCTATGGCGGTAAGTTTCGCTTCAGATTTCCGTAGAAAGAGTTTCTTGGAGAATTATAAAGGAACATCCGCTTTTGTAATGCTCATCATGAAATGTCTTCCTATCTGGATAATTTCCGTGCTGAATATCCTTATACTTTCGGCGATGGGCTGGTATTTTAAAATACCTGTTTTAGAAAACATCTTCGGATTTGCGATTCTTGCTACGGTTTTCATTATGACCTGCACATTTTTGGGTGCGCTTTTCAGTGTTCTCTTGCCAAATGCCTTGAAGGCAACGCAGTTTCTGATGATTATCGCTTCACCAGCGTTCATTATCGGTGGATTTACTTGGCCAAGCAGTGCGATGCCTACAGCGATACAATATTTGGCGAATATCATTCCGCTTACGCCGTTTCTGGAAGCCTTCAAGATTATCCTCATCCAAAAGGGAAGTTTTGAACTCACTTATCCATATCTTCAGCATTTGCTGATTTTGATGGCGGTTTATTTTGTGCTGTGCATATTGGCTTTGAAATTAAAGGTAAAAAAGCTTCCTCAGACGGAAACAATAGAAGAATAACTGCGAAATCTTTTTTTCATGAAACCATGCTTGATTTTATTCTGAAACGAAAGAAAAAGAACTAAAACCAAGTGTGGTTTTTATACAAAATAAATGTAGGGAGCAAAATCACACTTGTGATTTTAGGAAATAATTAGTTTTGAAGCAAATCACATTTGTGATTTTAGAGAAATAATTAGTTTTGGAGCAAATAAGATTTCTTATTTCGGGGAATAATTAGTTTTGGGGCAAATAAGATTTCTTATTTCGGGGAATAATTAGTTTTGAGCAAAATAAGGTTTCTTATTTTGGAGAATAATTAGTTTTAAGCAAAATAAGATTTCTTATTTTGGGGAATAATTAGTTTTGAGCAAAATAAGGTTTCTTATTTTGGGGAATAATTAGTTTTGAGCAAAATAAGGTTTCTT
>CAUQMH010000091.1:0-6019 GCA_963519075.1 uncultured Flavobacteriaceae bacterium | reverse complement strand
GCACCTGCCATTGGAGCGTACACCTGCATTGGAGAAGGGTCAGAAGCGTTAGCTGCTACTACTACCGTATAAGCCATTGCCCCTCTTTCTTCTAATGTTCTTACGATTTGAGCTACTGTAGAACCTTTTTGTCCTACTGCTACATATATACAGAATACAGGCTGACCTGCATCATAAAATTCTTTTTGGTTCAGGATCGTGTCTATTGCTACCGTAGTTTTACCTGTCTGACGGTCACCAATAATCAACTCTCTCTGTCCCCTTCCGATAGGAATCATAGAGTCTATTGCAACGATACCTGTTTGCAAAGGCTCATTAACTGGCTGACGATAGATAACCCCAGGAGCTTTTCTCTCCAAAGGCATATCGTATAAATCCCCTCCAATAGGACCTTTACCATCGATAGGATTACCCAAAGTGTCTACTACTCTTCCCAAAAGTCCTTCTCCTACTTTGATAGAAGAAATTCTCTTAGTTCTATTTACTGTATCACCTTCTTTTACTCTCTTAGATTCTCCAAGTAGAGCCACCCCTACATTATCCTCTTCAAGGTTTAATACAATTCCTTCAACTCCACTTTCAAATTTTACTAATTCTCCGTACTGCACATTTTCCAAACCATAAATACGAGCAATACCATCTCCTACTTGTAATACGGTTCCTACCTCTTCTACATTAGACTGAGTATCAAAATTTGCTAACTGTTGTTTCAATATTGCAGATACTTCTGCTGGATTTATTCCTGCCATTTTATTGGTTGTTTTTTCTAATTAAGTTGAAATTCTTTTCTAAGATTAGCTAAGTGTGTTCTTACTGAGTTATCAATCTGCTGGTCTCCTACTCTTAGGATATATCCACCGATAAGCTCTGGCTTTATTATAGACTTTATCTTATACTTCTTATTTACATCTATTAAAGATGAAGATTTCACAATCTGTTCTATGCTCTGTTGGGAAAGTTCTTCAGCTGTTGTCAGGGTTGCTTTCTGCACTCCATTCATTTCCTCTACTTTCTCAATATATTCTTTAGCAATATCTTCTAAATATTTTTCTCTTCCCTGCTTGATAACAAGGGTAATCATGTTTTTAGTTACAACAGAAAATTTAGAAAAAATCTCACTTGCAACACTCTGCTTTCTTCTGTAGTCTATAATAGGTGTAGCGAAAAAACTTTTCAATTCTTTAGAACCAGAAATAGTTTCTGCCACATCTTTCATCTCATTGAATACAGTCTCCGTGTTGCCAGTTTCTGTTGTAAAATCCAACAATCCCTGAGCGTATCTTTTAGCAACTTTTGTTGTGTTACTCATAAGGATTAGTTTAAGTTTTTATCATTTAATAAATTAGCCACCAAGTCATTTTGGGCATCTTTATTATCCAATTTTTTCTTCAATATAGTTTCAGCAATATCCACAGATAAAGAACTGATTTGCTTTTTCATATCATCTATAGCAGCAGCCTTCTCCATAGCGATAGAATGTCTCGCAGCCTCTATCATTTTTTCTCCTTCTACTTTAGCTGTATCTTTCGCTTCGTTAATCATTCTATATCTGATTTCTCTTGCTTCTCTCAATATATTGTCCTTTTCTATCTTAGCTTCTTGGATAATTCTTTCGTTTTCAGCTTTTAAATTCTGAACCTCTTCTCTTGCTAATTTAGCTTGGTTAAGGGCGTCTACAATTGTTGTTTCCCTTTCATTAAGTGCATTAAGAATTGGTTTCCATGCATACTTTGCTAAAAGAAGCATCAATATAAGAAAAGTAAGAGTCATCCAAACAACTAAACCTAATCCTGGTGTTATCATTTCTAAATTATTTTATTTTTTATTTTACTTTAAATATTTTTTAGTACAAAATTTTAAAATAATCTTGGTAAACACCAACCGTGTTACCAAGATTATTAGGATTTTTGATTATCCTTTCATGAACGGAGCACTGAAAATCAATCCGATAAGTCCAGCACCTTCGATAAGACCACAAGCGATCAACATCGCAGCTTGCACCTTATCAGCCGCTTCTGGTTGTCTAGCGATAGCATCCATCGCGTGAGAACCAATTTTAGAAATACCGTAAGCTACTCCTAATACAGCAAATGAAATTGCCACATAATTTAAATTAGACATAAAATCCTCCATGATAAAAAAATATTTAGTTAAAATTATTATTTAAAATTAAAATTCTTTTTTAGTGTCCTTCTGCATGTCCATGTGCATCATCATGACTATGTTCTGCTACTGCAATACCGATATATAAAGCTGATAATATTGTAAATATATACGCTTGTAAAGCAGCAACTAACAATTCTAAGATAGAAACAAATAATGCCAATGGTACAGAAACCGCTCCTAAAGCTGCATTTTTGAAAATAAATATCAATGAAATAATACTTAAAATCATAATGTGCCCAGCTGTAATATTCGCCATAAGACGCATGGTCAATGAGAATGGTTTAGTAAATATCCCTATAATCTCCAATGGAATCATAATCGGCTTTAGCAAAAATGGTACTGGCGGCCAGAAAATATGTTTCCAATAATCTTTATTCGCGTTAAGCAAAATAGTAAACAATGTGAATAAAGAAAGAACTAATGTAACCGCTATATTACCTGTAAGGTTAGCCCCACCAGGGAAAAACGGAACAAGTCCTATCAAGTTATTCAACCAAATAAAGAAGAATATAGTCAATAAGAATGGCATAAACTTCTTGTAATGTTTAGAACCGATATTCGGAATTGCAATTCCATCTCTTACCAATAAAACAACAGGTTCGAAAAATCTCGCTACTCCAGTAGGCACTAAAGACTTCTTGTAAGAATTTGCCATCGAAATGAATAATCCCAAGATAATCAAAACAGAAATGAACAATGCAAAAACATTCTTAGTGATAGAAAGGTCGTAAAACACCTTTTCAGTTCCTTTGAACAAATCTGGAATTTGTGCTTTTTCCAAACCTTCTTTATTCACTAAAACACCATGCTCCAAAGTGTATCCACCTATTACTTCCCCATGAGCCACACTACTTGACATGAAAAAATGCCAACCTTTCTCATCCTTTACAATTACTGGCAATGGAATAGTAATATGTAACTCTCCCTCTTGACCCTCGTTCAAAGTAGCAATATGCCACTCATTAGTATCATAAATGTGATGATTGATAAGTTCGGAAGGATTAAAGGCTTTTTCACCTCCATCTGCATGTTCACTAGCAAGAGCAGTATTCCCAAACAGCATGAACATCAAAACAAAAAATAGTGAATAAATTCTCTGGTTCATTTCTTATTTTTATTGATTTGCAAATATACTTAAATAAATTAAGTTTTAAAAATAATTATAATTGATTTTTATCAGATTTTTGATTATTCTTTATTTCCCTAAGGACAGAATGGTATAGAGGTATGGATAACAGAAGAAAAACAAGAGCCAAAAACATCACTAAAACATCATTTTTCTTAATTACAAACATCCACAAAAACGCCCAAAGAATATCTTTCCCAAAATTCATAGCCATGAAAGCCATCACAGCCATAGACATTTTCTTTAACCCTTTATAAATCTTGAAAAGTAGAAAATTAAGAACAAGGAATGAGAAAAAAATCCCTATAATATATATATAATATTCAGGATATTGATAGAGATAAATCCCCATAAACACAGCCGCAAATGCGTAAATAATAATATCTATTTTATTCAAAATAAAGTTTTTGCAAAGTTATGGATTTTCTTTTTATAAATACAAGGTTTATTCTTCGTCTTCTTCATTCTCTATATCGAGAAAAAAAGCATCCCAGTCATCCTCTTCCTCATTATCATTATCTAAAAAATCACTCATATCCCTACGGTCTTTTTTCGTGGGTCTTCCCTCTCCTTTCTGGCGGTAATAATCCTGTGAGAGCATTCTCATTTTCAATATTTCATACTGCTCCTTATCGGTAATATCTTTGATATGAAGTGGAACAAGCTTGGCACCGAGGCGGTTTTTAGGAATCTGCAAAACCTCTATTTTATAATTGATTTGGTTTTTCCTAATCTCCACCACATCTCCCTCATGGACTTCCCGAGAAGCTTTCACTGGCTGTCCACCGATGGAAACTCTATTTTTTTTGATTTCATCTGCTGCGATGCTCCTTGTTTTATAGAAACGAACACTCCACAGAAATTTGTCTACACGCATACCTTATTTTTATTATTCAGAAAAAATTTGCCTCAAAACATCCAAAGATTTTGGGATTTTAAATTCTGGAAAATGACAACTATAATATACCAGCACCGAATCCAAAAAATCTTCTTTCATGCTGTTTTTTATCTTCACATCATAGATTTCTTCATTTGAAATCATTTTTTTCCAATATTCAGAAACCTGTTCATCAAACAAATGATGACAAATACTCTCCGAAAAAAATCCAGATTCTGGGTCTAAAAATTTTTCTTCCCTACACAGAGGCGCCACTCCCTGACTTCTAAGATATTCAACCAAAAAAGCATAATGAGCCTGATAATTTTGGTTCTCTAACTGATGCAGAAAAACCTTTATATTGGTATAAATTTGAGTATTTACCAGCTCTGTTTTTAAAACCTGATGAAGGAATTCTGCCACAAAGAACAAAATAGATGACACCCGAATATCTTCATAATTTTCCAAAGTTTTTACTTTCTCTATCTTACTGATTGTCTGTATATTATATTTTTTATGAAAATCAGAAATCGTAAAATATAGCTCTGTCATGGGAGTAAGATAAGCCTTTTTCTTGTTTTTAGGCGAATAAATCCCTCTCATGAAAAAACTCTGAAAACCAGCATTTTCGGTAAAGCAATGTAAGATAGCATCATTATCACCATATTTTATATATGACAAAAGAATTCCTCTATCTACCATATTATCAAACGATTATCTTGTTATCTATGAATTGGTTTTGGAAAGATACTTTGCTGATTTTCTTATCTTTATCAAAATAAAAATCTATCCTTCCCAGCAGAATCCCTGCCCATCCTACTTGGTTCACTAGAACATTCACACCCTTGCTGTTTTTAAGAACATTCGGTTCTGTCAAAAATGTGTGTGTGTGCCCTCCTAAAATAATGTCTATTCCGTGAGTCTGAGCCGCCAATTTTCTATCAGAAACCATATCTTCTCCCTGTACGTAATCATATCCCAAATGTGAAAGACAAACAACCAAATCACATTTTTTGGTATTTCTAAGGAAATCTGCATATTTCTGCGCCGTCGCAACAGGGTCAAGGTATTTAGTTTCGCCGTAATATTTTTTCCCGACAAGTCCTTCCAATTTCACTCCCAGACCAAACACGCCTACTTTAATATTTCCTTTTCTAAAAATTTTATACGGCTGTGTTTTTCCCTTTAAAATCGTGTCCGAAAAATCATAATTAGAACAAATAAAAGGGAATTTAGCATTCGGTAAAACTTTTAAAAAACCTTCCAAACCGTTGTCAAAATCATGATTTCCCATAGTAGCCGCATCATATTTCATCATGGACATGAGCTTAAATTCCAGCTCGCCGCCAAACATATTAAAATAAGGCGTTCCTTGGAAAATATCGCCACTATCGAACAAAAGCACATTCTTTTCCACACCTCTAATCTGCTCTATCAGAGTGGCTCTCCTCGCAAATCCCCCTTGATTGGGATATCTGCTGTGCCCCTCCTCGAAAGGCTCTATCCTGCTGTGCTGGTCATTGGTATGAAGAATGGTGATTTTTTCAGGCGTATCTTTGGAATCAAATGTCTTTGCTGACAAAACATTTGGCGTAAGTGTCGTTGCCAAAACTCCTCCACCCAGTATTTTCAAAAATTCTTTTCTATTCATTTTTGTTTGTCCTTATTGGTTATTCCCGATAAATTGCAGTCTTTGTTCCTGCTTTATTTTTATCTCTGGGTTTTGTTTAAATTTCTCGATAAACAGGTCCCTCAGGGTCATTTCCGTTGGTATAAGCTGTTCTCCTTTTAGGAAAAATTTCATATAATCTCCTCCATAGGCTAAGTAGTCCGATGTCGCGATGTAGTAG
>CAUQMH010000090.1:0-6051 GCA_963519075.1 uncultured Flavobacteriaceae bacterium | reverse complement strand
CCAGATAGATTTACCTAAAAATCAACAGTCTGGATTGCAGGAAGCCATGAAAATTCTCCGAAATGTGGAAGAAATAGGATTTATACATCTGAATGAATCTGATGTGGTAAGGCATCCTATCGTGAAAAAAATAATTTTGGCGTATAACCAAAGCGAAAAGAAATAAAAAAAAGCCCATGATTTCATGGGCTTTTCTTATTATGTTTAAGGTCAGATTAGAAACCTCTACTTTTGATTCTTGCTTTTTTACCTCTAAGGCTTCTGAAGTAGTAGATTCTAGCTCTTCTAACTTTACCTCTCTTATCAACTTCTATTTTTTGCAGAGCAGGCATGTTGATAGGGAATACTCTTTCTACACCTACATCACCACTCATTTTTCTGATAGTGAAGGTTTTAGTAGCTCCAGTTCCTCTCAACTGAATAACCACTCCTTTGAAGAACTGAGTTCTTGTTTTCTGTCCTTCTTTAATTTCATAATAAACAGTGATAGAATCACCAGCTTTGAATTCAGGAAACTCTTTTTTTGTAATGTACTTGTCCTGAACATACTTAATTAAATCCATTTTTTATAAATAAATAAAAGGTTTAAAGTCAAACAACATACACGGCTCTCGTCAGAGGTTGATTAACGAGGTGCAAATT
The DNA here is from genome assembly GCA_963519075.1 of uncultured Flavobacteriaceae bacterium. Taxonomy (GTDB): domain Bacteria; phylum Bacteroidota; class Bacteroidia; order Flavobacteriales; family Weeksellaceae; genus JABCPE02. The sequence continues at coordinate 5,409 of CAUQMH010000090.1, read as the reverse complement.
TAGTAAAAAAAATAATATAGCCAAATATTGTTAGCAAAAATTAAGGCTCAAAAACCTCAAATTTCCCATTTTCATAAAAGAAAACGATTTTTTTAATGCTGTTGCCCTTTTTGCTAGGAGCTTCTGTTTCTAAAATATTTTCGTTTTCTGAAATTTCAGGAGTGTTTTCTACTATATTATTATATTGTATTGGTTCTGAAATTTCAGATTTTACTTCTTCCTGTTTTGTATTTTCATCCATTTCTTGAGAAGGAATAGAGAAAAGCCCTGTGATGATAGGCTCATCATCATTTATTTTACTTTCTTCTAATGAATAGGAAGAAGGAGTAGAGGCAGCTTCATTTTCAGAAAAAACCATTGCTCCTTTTCCTTCGATTAGCCATTCCCATTGTATCTCAGGGAATCTATCTTTTATTTTCATGAGAAAATCAAGAGAAGGTTTGTTCCTTCCAGAAAGAACATGAGAAATATTAGACCGCTGAACTCCTATTTCATCTGCAAATTCAGAAGAGGATAATTCAGAATAATTGATAATTTTTTGAACTCGACTGTTTAAATCCATATACAAATGTAAAAAATATATTTTACATTTGTAAAAACATTTGTAAATTATTTGATTTTTGTTTTAGTTACATTTGTAAATAGGCTTGTAAATAGTTCATTTTTAATAATTTATAAACTATTTATTTGTAAAAATATTTTTTAGAATTTATTTTGATTTTTTATCAGGAACTAATAATGATGCGAAAATACTTACACTTAAAATTCCCAAAATTATCATCAAAGAATGAGATGTAGTGAAGCCCCATTCGTTTAGGTACGAATGTAAAATCATTTTCAATCCAATGAAAACTAATAAAAAGGCTAATCCGATTTTCAAATATTTAAACTTATCAATAATCCCTGCCAGTAAAAAGAACATAGAACGAAGTCCTAAGATGGCAAAAATATTGGAGAAAAATACAATATAAGGGTCTTTGGTTACAGAGAAAATAGCAGGAATGGAATCCACCGCGAAGATGAGATCTGTAAATTCTATAATAATCAAAACAAGAAATAATGGAGTTATTTTTCTTACACCATCTATTGTTACAAAAAATTTATTACCTACAAATTGATTATGAACCTTGAAAAATCTATTCGCAAACTTTACGGCAGGGTGGTTTTCAGTGTCTATTTTTTCCTCATCTTCAGGCATAAACATTTTTGCTCCTGTAAAAATAAGGAAACCTCCAAAAATATACATAATCCAGCTGAATTTAGTAATTAGAGCTGCTCCGATGAAAATGAAGATAAAACGCATCACAATAGCCCCTAAAACTCCCCAAAATAAAACTCTGTGATAATTCTCCTTTTCTACATTAAAAGCAGTGAATATAAGAACGATAACAAAAATATTATCCACAGAAAGAGCCTTTTCCACGATGTATCCTGTCATATATTCAAGCCCTAAATTCATATTATAAAGCTGGATGTTGTGTTCTAGATTATTAGGAACGATATCCACGGGATGAGAGTTCTTATTTATAATGTATTGTAGTTTTTCCATACTGTCAATGCCGTGGAGTAGGTGACCATAGCTGACCAGCATAAAATAAAAAACTACAGAAATGAATATCATGAAAAAGCTCATAAACCCAGCTTGCTTTAAGGTGATATTTCCTGTTTTTTTAGCGAAAACACCTAAATCTAGTGCCAATATTAGTCCAATAAATAATAAAAAACTTATTAAAAATATAATCTCGTTTGACATTGTTGTAAAGTTTATTTCGCAAATATATTGAATAAAAAATGATTCAAGATAACAAATGTAAACAGTAGATTTTAGCACAAAAGTGAATATACGGGTTTTACAAATGTTTTATTCAAAAAACCTGAAAAACACATATTTTCACAATTAAACTAAAGTTAAAAATAACATTATATAAAATCTATAAAATACTGATTTATAATAAATAACAAAATTTTATTGAATGAAATATAATTAACAATTTTATATACTGACAAATTGACAGAAGTAGGTTATAAACATCAGTATTTCTACATACATTTGTAAAGTAAAATTATTGTATTTTTGCAGAAATTTTCAAAATAACAAAATATGCTGTTTAAATATTTTAAAAATGTAAACTTTCCAAATCGCTATATTTCTCCTAAAAAATTGTTTTTATACTTAGAAGAAAATTATGGCACGGAAATTCAAGAAATAGGAAAATCAACTTTAGGGAAACCGATTTATCTTTTTTCTAAAGGAAAAGGAAATATTTCTGTGCTGGCTTGGTCACAGATGCACGGAAATGAAAGCAATGCGACTTTGGCGATGCTGGATCTATTGACTTCGTTAGAAGAAAATCCTGTGGCTGATTTTTGGGATAAAATTCGTTTGGATTTTATTTTTATGCTCAATCCTGATGGCTCAGAGATCTGGACAAGGAGAAATATTTTAGAAATAGATATCAATAGAGATTTTCTAAAAGAGTCCAGTATAGAGATGAAAATTTTGAAAAAACAGGCTTTCTCTAAAAAATATGATTACGCTCTAAACCTGCATGAGCAGAGGACTATTTTTAGTACTGATTTTGAAAATCCTGCTATGCTTTCATTCCTTTCGCCTTCGGAGGATGTGGAGAGGAATTTGACGGAAAATAGAAAGAAAAGTATGGCGGTGATTGCTGAGATTTATCAACAATTAAAACCTGAAATTCCTAATAATATAGGGCGTTATACAGATACTTTTTACCCTACATCTTCGGGGGACAATTTTATGAAAGCAGGAATTCCAGTTATTTTGTTTGAAGGCGGACATTTTATTGATGATTATAAAAGAGAAAAAACAAGAGAATTTTACACGAAGGCTTTATTTTATGCGTTGCAGGCGATAGGAAATTTAAAAGGAGATGTGTTTGGCTATGAAAGCTATTTTGAAATTCCAGAAAATAAAGAATCTCATTATGATATTATATACAGAAATGTGAGGTTAAATACTGATTTTGAATGTGTTTTGGATATTGCAGTCCAGTATAAAGAAATTAAAACCGAAACCAGCGAAGAGATAGAATTTATCCCTTATGTAGCGGAAGTGGGAGATATTGGGAAAAAGAAAGGCTGGAAGGAGATAGATTGCACGGGCAAGAAATTTGTTTGTGATAAAAAATATCCTAAAATAGATGCTCCTGTGGAGTTTCAGATAATTTAAATTTTAAGGAATAATGCCTATTTTTAAAGAAATAATATCGGAGCAAGCTCAGATTTTGATTTGGAAATATTCAGAGGAAGAAGAATTTTCTGCTGATTTGATTTCGGATGAAAAAGAATTTGAGAATTTAAAGCAAAAATCGCCTAAAAGACTGATAGAGAAACAGGTGGTAAGGCACATGCTCAAAAAAATCATGCCTAATCATAAAATCAGATACTATGAAAATGGGCAGCCTTACTTAGAGCCATTTGATAAGTTCGTATCAGTCAGTCATTCTTTTCCTTACGCGGTTTTAGCCACTTCTGAAAAAAAAATAGGAGTGGATATAGAGCAGGTGAAAGATAGGATTGATAAAATTAAGCTTAAATTCCTGCATCCCACAGAAATAGACTGGCTCGGCAGGGTAGAATCAGGGATAGAACATCTGACGGCTATCTGGTGCATAAAAGAAGCTTTATTCAAAATACATTCTTCGAAACAATGGTCTTTTAAGGAATTTTATGTAGTTGATGAATTTCTTTTAGACCAATTTTCTAAAATTAAGTGTAAGGTTTTTGACAAGAATAGAGAAGATAAATTCTTGGTTTATTTAGAAAAAATTGAAAATTATTATCTAGCAATAATAGAGGAAGAATAAAAAAATAGCACCACAAATTATGGTGCTATTTTTATTTATGAAAATTTGTTTTTATTCACTGATATCCCAAACTAGACCGAATCTAAGGGTGTTATCCAGTGCGTTATTGATTTTAGCTGTATTGATAAGGTAAGAAACATCAAGTCCAAAAGATTTGTATTTCAACCCCACACCTATAGTAGCAAATTGCCTTCCTCCTTGCTCAGCGCTTTCATGGAAGTATCCTGTTCTTATATCAAAAGTATCATTATATGAATAATCAGCAGCAATGCTGTACATTACACTTTTTTTATTGCTGAAAGATTTACCCATACCATTGATTACACTTACATCAGGATATGAATAAGAGACTCTGTTAGTAACTGGATCTACTACAGCTTCTGCTCCTGGAACTAATAGTTTAGATGCTTCTAAAGTAAGTCCCAAACGATTTTCTCCATCAAGGAATAAATCATATCCAGCTCCCAATCTTGCAATGGTAGGAAGGTAAGATTTTGAGTCTATACTTTTACTATAGTTAAGTTTTGGTCCTACATTTTGAATAGCAAAACCACCTCTTACTCTACCTTCTTTTTCACCAAAACTTTGCATTTTAGGAGATTGGTAATATCCTGTAATATCTACAGCAAATGTATTGGCTGCTTGTAATGTGCTGCTGCTTTGTCCTAAACTAGACAAGTCTGAACGGATATATCTCCCCGTAACAGCCATTGAAAAACTTTCAGAAAGTTTCAAAGCATAGGCTAAATCGATAGAGAATTCATTAGGTTTAGATTGTCCTTCACTTACTGCAACTCCTCCTACAATTCTAGACAAATCTACTGTTCCCATGTTAAAGTAATAGATACTTGCACTCAATGTGCTTCTATCTTCTTCTCCCAGTTTTGTATAAAAAGAACCATATAATAAGAATATATCATTGGTAATTTTATTCATATATGGAGTAAAACTAACACCTACAGATGTCTTTGCATTAGCAAAAGGGTATTTCGCTGCATTCCAATATTGAGAATAGGTATCTGGTGTAGTAGCCACCCCTTGGTCTGCCATACCTCCTGAACGGGCATCTGGAGCTATCCTTAAGAAAGGTGCACCTGTTAATACAGGACGAATTTTTGTAAGATCTTGAGAATAAGCATTAGCAGCTACTCCCAACCCTAACATGATGATAAGTTTTTTGTTCAAATTCATATTAATGTTTTAATAATCATGCAAAAATAAAAATTTAAATTTAAAATTTATGATTTTTTTATATTTTTTAGTTAAAAAAAGTTATATTTGTATTAGATAAAGTATTTGGTCGTATAATAAGGTTGAGTTGATTTTAAAGTTTAAATAATTTTAAGAAAATTTTAAGATTTTAAATTTTTGTTTAACTTGTTCAAAATGTGGCTTTTATGTTGTTTTGTGTATTGATTTTTGATTTGTATACACAATAAAAACAAAAAATATTTGTTAAAAAGTCGTAAAGAAATTTTGATAAAAGAAATAATTTAGCGTTATTTGCACTTTGAAATTTAAAGTTTATAAGAATACATATTATGAAAAAAATGAAATTGTTTTCATTGTCTGCTTT
>CAUQMH010000089.1:0-6119 GCA_963519075.1 uncultured Flavobacteriaceae bacterium | reverse complement strand
AACTATGTATACAGGTTCAGGAGGAATGTGGGCGAATGGACCTATATATGCAGGGCAAGATATAACAACAACATATGTTAAAGTGAATGCAAGTGGTAATGGATCTAATCTATGCACTGCTTCTCAAGTAGGGTGGATACGCTATGATGATGTAAATGCAAAGTTTCAAGGCTGTGCAAGAGATCAATGGGGTGGTTATGTATGGCATAATTTTAATTAATAATCTTGATACTAACAATTCTTTCAAGCTCTAACTAAAATTTAGTCAGAGCTTTTTTATATAATAAAAAAAGAAAAATCATAAAAACATAGAGAATGGAAGTTAAAAACTAATGAAAAATTTTAGTATTCATTTAAAAATCTGTATTTTCGCAGACTAAATAATTTTTAAAGAGTTAATTACAATGACACTTTTAGGACAGATAAGAAAGAAATCTTGGCTTGTGGTGGTATTCATCGCTGTAGCCCTTGTATCATTTTTCATTAATCCTGATACTGTAGAGAAGATGATGGGCAATGACCCGAATGTCTTCGGTGAGGTAAATGGAGAGAAAATAACTAGAGAAGAGTATCTAGAAACTCTCAATATGATGCAGCAGCAGGCACAGCAGCAAGGGCAGTCGCCTAACGGTCTGGAAGAGCAGGCTTGGCAGAGTATAGTACAATCTAAACTTATCAAACAGGAGTTTGAAAAATTAGGTTTGAAAATGACAGAAGAGTTTTTCTGGAGCCAGCTGCCGTTTGACCCTATGTTTGCCCAAAATCCTAACTTTAATGTAAGTGATTTTAAAAAGCGGATAGAACAGCTGAAATCAAGCAATGTGGATGAATATAATTCATGGCTTAGTTTTAGAAAAGGTATAGAGTATAGAATCATGGCTCGTCAGGTGTTTACCAACCTTTCTGTGGGACTTACTTCTAATAAGAAAGAAGCTGAGCTGATGCTGAAATACAGAGATGAGCTGGCGAATATAGAATATGTGAAGATAAGCTATGATGATTTCGCAAAGAAAAATCCGGTGAAAGTTACTTCTCAGGATTTGGTGGAATACATCAAGAAATATCCACAAACTTTCAAGGTGACAGAGAGTAGAAATTTAGGATTGGTTTATTTCAAAGCTGAACCTACACAGGCTGATGAAGCGGCTACTTTGGCAGAAATCAATAAACTCTATAACGATGGAGTAGATGTAGGAAATGGATTGGAAAATTTCAAGACTAATAAGAGCGATAGTTTATTCGTGCTGACGCATTCTCAGGCTGGTTTTGACCCGAACTATTATTCCAAAGAACAGCTTCCAGCAGGAATCAGAGAGCAGGTGGAAGGAGCGGCGCTTGGACAGACTTTTGGGCCTTATAAAGAAGGAAACTATTATGTAGTTTCTAAACTTTTGAACAAAAAAGCTACAGACTCTATCCGTTCAAGACATATTTTGATTGCTTATCAAGGTCTTCCGACTGCACAAGGCGAAGCTACAAAAAGAACAAAAGAACAAGCGAAACAATTAGCAGAAAAAATAGCATCAGAATCAAAAGCAAATTCAGCGAAGTTTGAAGAATATCTTAACCTTTCTGCTGATGGTTCTGCGCAGAATGGAGGAGATTTAGGGTGGAGAACTACAGGACAGGCTGGTTTCGTTCCAGAGTTCCAAAATTATCTTGATAAAAGTCCGAAAGGTGCTGTAGATGTGGTAGAATCTCAGTATGGATACCATATCATCAATATCACAGACAGAAAACCTGGTGCGATGTCTTATAAAGTAGCGAATTTGGTGAAAGAAATCAAAGCATCAAATGCTACAACAGACAAACTGCACGCTCAGTCTACAAGTTTCGCTCAACAGATACAAGGGAAAGGATTTAATGAGTTTGTAAATGTTGCAAAGAAAAACAATTACAACTTCCAAAATCCTAAACTTGTTCAGAGATTCCAAGGACAGCTTTTAGGAACGGATAAAGATGCTGAAATTCTAAAATGGGCTTTTGACAAGAAGAGAGAAAAAGGACAGAGTGAGATGTTTACAACAGCTAATGGAGATAGAATAGTAGTTTATCTGAATGGTAAGCAGTCTGAAGGTCTTGTAGATCCAGAAGCTGTAAGAGAGCAGATAGAACCGATTGTAAAAAATCAGCTTTTGGCGAAAGAAATCGGGAAAAAAATATCCACAGCAAAAGCTCAGGATTTGGCTACAATTGCTAATTTGTTCGGTGTGAGCAAAGAGTCAGGACAAATCAATCTGCTTAGCCCTGTTTTAGGAGAAGCAGTAGAACCTAAGGTAGCAGGAGCAGCCTTTGCGATTGGTAAGGATAAAACATCTAAACCGATAGATGGTAATGCGGGAGTGTATGTAGTCGTAAACAAAGGTGTGACTGTGAATAAGCAAGATGCAGGAGACATCAAACAACTTCAGCAGCAGCTTATGCAGCAAAACTCAAATGTTTTCCCACAAGCATTCATGAGAAGTCTGCAGAATAATGCTGATATCAAAGATTATAGAATACAAGTTTATGATTTAGCGGGTCACTAATTCAAAAAATAACGAAAAAGAGGTTTTTTCTAAAAGCCTCTTTTTTGTCCTTATATCAACAAATTTTTAACTACTGGTCTTATGAAAAGTAAATTAGAAATAGAATATGAAATTCTAAATATAGATACACTTTCGGAAACAGAAAAAAAACTTTTTGAGGAAGCAAAAAACTCCAGATTAAAGGCATATGCGCCTTATTCTAAATTTTTGGTAGGTTGTTCTATTTTATTAGAAAACGGCGAAATCTACACAGGAAACAATCAGGAGAATGCTGCTTATCCATCTGGGCTGTGTGCAGAGAGAAGTGTGATTTTTTGGCTGGGTGCCAATTTTCCTAACCAAAAAATAGAAAAGCTGTTCATTATCGGTGGTTTGGAGGATAATCCAGACTTAGACAAGATAGTTCCTCCGTGTGGCTCATGCAGACAGAGCATCGTAGAATATGAAGTGAAACAAGCACAAAATATAGAAATCTACATCGCGAGCATCAGTGGAGAGAAGATTATAAAAATAAATTCCATAAAGGATTTACTGCCTTTTTCTTTTGATACTAGTTTTTTATAGTAAAATATAAAGCAAAATAAACCCTTCCAAGATTTTCTCGGAAGGTTTTTAGTTTATTCTCCAGAAATGAAATGCCCGAAAAAATCTTTTTTGGTTTTCAGATAATCTCGGTTTTCTTCGTTGGGTTCTATCTCCAGCGGAATGCGAGAGTGTAGTTTTATTTTGCTGTTTTCTACGAAACTGATTTTATCAGGGTTGTTGGTGATGAGGTTGATTTCCTTTATCCCAAGTATTTCTAAAATATCAACGGCCACACTGAAATTCCTATCATCAGCAGGAAGTCCCAGTTCTAGATTTGCCTCCACAGTGTCTAAGCCTTTTTCTTGTAGAGCGTAGGCTTTCAGTTTGTTGATAATACCGATATTTCTGCCCTCTTGCCGTAGATAGACAATCACGCCGCCGTGTTTTTGGGAATACTGCATCGCGGAGGAAAGCTGCTGTCCGCATTCACATTTTTTAGAATGGAAAACCTCTCCTGTAATGCATTCAGAATGAAAACGGACATTTACCACGCTGGATAAGTCCGTATTTTCTGCTATCAAAGCAAGATGTGGCATCCAGTCTTGTTCCTTTTCAGAGAAAGCGATGATTTTGAACTTTCCATACTCTGTAGGGACATTAGCCTCAGCCTGAATTTTTACCATTCTATAAAGTGTCTTTTAGGGATTCTATTAGAGTGATATTGGTTTTGATATTTACTAAAAACCTATTGAGAACCTCTTGTTCATCTTCGTTGAGGCTATTCTTTAGCTTTTGTATTTTTTTATAAGATTTTTCATAATTATACAAAGCCTTTTCTTTTCCCACTGTGTTGTGCTCTTTCACAGCGTATAGGTATTCTGTGATGTAGAATTTCAGATTAGAAAATTCCTCATTTACAGGTTTTTGTGAAAAAGAAGAGCACGAGCTAAAAGTATTGGTAATGTCCGAAGAGTATTTTATCAGGTCTAAATTATCACTGATATTTTTGACTACATCTTCAGGCGATTTTTCAGAGATGTTGGCAATCAAGGCGGTAGTAGGAGACAGATTATTTTTCTCTGTTGCACACGCAGATACTACAAAACCACATATTCCGACAATTCCCAATACTTTTAGTACATTCATTATTCTTTCTTTTTGTATAATATAGGATTTAGAGTCTCATCATTATACATTTTCATTTGTTTATAAGTTTTTATTTTTACGAGCCCGTTTTCTATGTCATTCAGCAGCTGGTCAATAGCAGAGCTAAGGTCTTTCTTTTGCTCCAAAAGCGTATTCAGCTTCATTTGGCATTTTTCTCTATGCTCATCACTTGCAGATGTTCTATTGGCTTCTAAGTCCATATGATAGACTTTTAGAGCTAAAATGGACAGTCTGTCCACAGCCCATGCAGGTGTTTCTGTGTTTATCTTGGCATCGGCATTTGGTGTGGTGTTTTTGTATTTATTTAAAAACCAACTGTCTATAAATTCCACTAAATCAGTTCTTTTCTGATTAGAAGCATCTATTCTTCGTTTGATCTCTAAAGCTTTTACAGGATCTATATTTTCATCACGGATGATATCCTCCAAATGCCACTGAACCGTATCAATCCAGTTTTTGTCATACAAAATCTGTTCCAAACTGTTATTTTCATAGTGATTTGGTTTCACTGCATCCACATCATCAGTGATGTGATAGTCCTCTATTGACCTATTGAAAATGCTCCAAGCGTATTCAGAGAAAGAAGTATTATTCATAAAATTTATTTAGTTGTTTTGTCTTCAGTATTATCATTTTCTTTGTCATCCTCTTTCATAGATTTTTTAAACTCTTTGATTCCAGAGCCTAATCCTTTCATAAATTCAGGAATTCTTTTAGCTCCGAAAAGCAATAAGATAAGGATAGCAATGACTAAGATTTCTCTCATTCCTAGTCCCATAAATAGTGGTGTTAGAATACTGTTCATGATTTTTTATTTTGATAAAACAAAATTAAATATTTTTTTAGGATAAAGCTAATGATAAAATTAACTAGTTACCCAGCTCAATGGGTCTACAGGATTTGTCTGATTCCAAACTTGGAAGTCAAGGGTATATGTTCCATCAAAGTCAAGTCCCACTTCTCCTATATTTGTTCCTGCGGAAATAGTCTGATTTTTAGAAACATAGGTGCTGGCTAAATTACTATAAATAGTAAAATAGTTTCCGTGTTTTACCATCACGGTTTTTTAAACACCACTTGCTAAAACATTTACCACCACTCCTGCGAAAACACTTCTCGCTTTCGTTCCTGCATCTACAGCTATTTTGATTCCGTTATTTTCTATAACGACTCCCTTGTAAACAGGGTGCGGCTGTCTTCCGAAGCGCTGTGTAACCCGTCCACGCTGCACAGGGAAAGAAAGTCTTCCTCTATTTTCTGCGAAACTGTTACTAGCAGAACTTCCTGCGCCAGCTGATGCCATTGCTCGTTCATCCACAGCTTTTTTCTCAGATTCTGTTTTCTTGGCTACAGCTTCTGCATTTACTCTGGCTGCTTCCGCTTTACTTGCCGCTATTTTAGCTTTTTCGGCTGCTTCCATTTTGGCTTTTTCAGCGGCTATTCTTTTGGCCTCATTGTTGGCTTCTATGGCTTTTCTTTCCTCTTCCGCCTTTTTTCTAGCGATTTCGGCTAGTCTTCTTTCTTCTTCTTCAGCTTTTCTTTTTGCTCTTTCGGCCTCTTCACGAGCTCTTCTATTGGCTTCTTCTATTCTGGCTTTTTCCTTTTCAGCCTCTATTCTCGCTAGTCTTAGTTTTTCTTCACGAGCTTTTCTTTCAGCCTCTTCTTTCGCTTTTGCGATTCTGATTTCTTCAGCGATGATTTTTCTGATTTCACCTTCTAACCTTTTGGATTCGGCTTGTTTTTGTTTAAGTTCAGCCACTAGTCTAGCTTCATTCTTTTTGAAATCTTCTAATAAAATTTCTTTTTCTTTTCTTTCCTGAGCGATTACTTCTAAATCTTTAGCTTGTTTCAAGAGACGATTTTCCTGGTGTTTTTTGGTTTTTTCTCTCAGGGCGCGTG
>CAUQMH010000088.1:0-6238 GCA_963519075.1 uncultured Flavobacteriaceae bacterium | reverse complement strand
ATATAAAACAAGTTTATGGTAATGTTTCTAATGTGTTGTTAAAATCACAACAAATTACCAAGCAATGAAATACAATGGGATATGTATGGAAATTTTTACTCCTAAAATAACAAGGAAAAATGAAATATTTTATATTGGAACCTGAAGTTGCAGGAGGGATAGGGAGAAAATCTAAAATTTTGTATGAAAATTCTAAAATTAAAGAAGTGACTTTTTTAGATTATGAATTTGAAAGCTGGTTGGGAGATGATATCCTAACTACACATCCTTGTTTTATTATATCAGAATCTTTATATGATATTATCAAGGTAAGTGACTTGAAAGGATTTCAATTACAAAAAATTGGTATAAGTTTTTCAGACTTTTTTTTAGAAGTATACAATAAAAAAATATTGCCTAATTTTATTCGCTTATTACCTTTTCCTATAAATGAAGTATGTTTAATAAATGAGATGTTATTAGATTTTTATTTGTATAAAAATACTACTTTGATTATTAGTGAAAAGGCTTTAGATATATTAAAAAAATTTAATATATCGAATGCAAACATACTAAATATAAATACATTGGAAAAATATGATGATGTTACAGGAATATATTAGGTAATGTATCAGATGTATTCTTAAAATCGCAATAAATTACTAATCAATGAAATAAACCCATTTCAGAACTTAATGTTTTAGAAACCTTCTACAATTAATTATATTTTATGAAAAAATATATAAAACTCCTTAGAATAGAACAATGGATTAAAAATATTTTTGTCTTTCTGCCCTTATTTTTTTCAGGGTCTTTTCTTCATTTGAAGCTGTTTAGTGTGAGTTTATTTGCATTTTTTATTTTCTCTTTTACGGCAAGCTGTATTTACATAATCAATGATTATATAGACATAGAAGCAGACAAAAAACACCCTGAAAAGTGCAAAAGACCTCTGGCTTCGGGAGAAATCAGTAAATCGACAGCAAAATTGGTTTTTGTAGGTTTAGTTTTTCTGATTATTTTTTTGACAAGTCTTGTTGGGTTTATTTTTTCAATAGGCCTACTTTATTTTTGTCTTGTCATTTGTGCTTATTTTATTATGAATATCGCCTATACTTTTAGGCTGAAACATATCGCGATAGTTGATATTTCTATCATTGCCTTAGGCTTTGTTTTTAGGGTTTTGGCAGGTGGATATATTACAGGAATTTGGATTTCTCAGTGGGCTATTTTACTGACATTTGTGCTGGCTTTGGTTTTAGCGATTGGAAAGAGACGAGGCGAACTTATAAACTCACAAATAAACGGAAAAACGAGAAAAGCTCTGGATGGGTATAATATTCAGTTTGCGGACATTGTCTTAGCGGTAAGCTGTTCATTAGCAATCATTTGCTATGTGATGTTTACCCTCTCTCCTGATGTTCAGTCCAGATTTAATCAAAATATTTTTTACACTACATTTTTTGTTATTTTTGTTTTTTTGAGATATTTACAGCAGACTTTGGTGTATAATAAAACGGAATCTCCTACTAAAACCTTTTATAGAGATAAATACATCCAAGTCACTGTTTTACTTTGGATTATATATTTCGTATTAATGATTTACTTTAAGTAAGATTATGCAAAAAAAATTATATTGTTTTGACTTTGATGGCACTTTGACGAAAAGAGACACTATGTTTGCTTTTCTCAAATTTTATGAACCTAAAAAATTCTACATCAGTTTCATCAAACACATTCCTCTTTTCATCATGCTAAAACTAAAATTAGCCAATGCTGAAGAGGTCAAAAAAAGTTTTGTCAATTCTATTTTAAAAGGAAAAACTCGGCAGGAAATAGAATCCAAATCTTTACAATTTTTTAATGAAAACTACCCGAGCATTATCCGAGAAAATGCCATAGATTTTATCAATCAAATTGATAGAACTACCACCAAATGCCTTTTGGTAACAGCATCTCTGGATATCTGGGCAAAACCATTTGCAGAAAAATGGAAAATGGATTTGGTAGCCACACAGGCGCACTTTGAAAATGATATTTTTACAGGAAAATTCAGCACCAAAAACTGCAACGGACAGGAAAAAGTCAATAGAATAAAAAAACTTATCGAAAAAGAAACTTTCGATAAAATCATCGCTTTTGGCGATACATCAGGAGACCGAGAAATGCTTTCTTGGGCAGATGAGGGATTTTATCGTTTTTTTCATTAAATTTGTCAAAATATTGATATGAAACATTTTATTTTAATAGGATTTATGAGCATTTTCACATCTTGTTTTTCTCAGAAAAAAGTGAAAAATGACGCCAAAACATCTTTTTCCACAGAAAAAGATATTTTCTATTCCAACCAAAATGGTGGTGCATTATATCCGAGTTTTTCTTTGATTAAAAACCAAGAAGAATTGGATAAAGCATTATTGGGCGAAGGAACATTTATAATAAGTGATGAAAATACTGACAATAAAAAAATAAAATTCCCTAAAAACAGAAAAGTAATAAAGTATAATTTGGGAGAATTTCGGTCTGGAAGCCACACACCCGAGAAGCTTGATAGCTACAGAGTGAATGGAGAAACTTTGGAATTGTTCATCAAAAAAGGAAAATTTGAAAAAGAACACGAAACAGATTTAGAGTTTAGTATTCAGGTTGTTACCAGACCATACATCATTTTTTCGGTTCCAAAAAAACTAGAATTCAAAAAAATCATAATAATCTATGAATAAAATATATTTAGACAACGCAGCAACTACTCCTCTAAATGAACAAGTTATAGAAGAAATGCTGTCCGTGATGAGAAATCATTATGGAAATCCCTCCTCTACGCACAGCATTGGGCAAGAGGCTAAAACCTTGATAGAAAATGTCCGAAGAAAAATAGCAGAATACCTGCGAGTAACTCCTAGTGAGATTATTTTCACTTCGTGCGGAACAGAGTCTAACAATTTGATTATCAAATCCTGCGTGGAGCATCTCGGAGTTAAAAGAATCATTTCTTCTGCCCTTGAGCATAAATGTGTGTCAGAATCCTGTCTTGAAATGAAAAACCGCAAAGGCGTGGAGCTTGTCTATCTTCGCCCTGACAGAAATGGGAATTTTGATTTAGCCGAGCTAGAAAAAATCCTAAAATCATCTGATAAAAAGACTTTGGTGAGTCTGATGCATGCGAATAATGAAATCGGAAATTTATTAGATATAGAAAAAGCCGCTGAAATCTGTAAGCAAAATCACGCTCTCTTCCATTCTGATACCGTGCAGACGGTAGGGCATTTAGACTTAGATTTTTCAAAAATTCCTATTGATTTCGCTTCATGCAGTGCGCATAAATTCCATGGCCCGAAAGGCGTGGGATTTGCCTTTGTAAGAAAATCCTCTGGTTTGAAAGGGCTTATTGTGGGAGGAACGCAAGAAAGAAGCCTGAGAGCAGGAACGGAAAATGTAGTCGGAATTGTTGGTTTAGGGAAAGCATTAGAATTATCGATTGATAATTTAGAAAAATATTCTACTCATATTCAAGGGATTAAAGATTATGCTATTTCAGAACTGAAAAAAGTATTTCCAAATATAAAATTCAATGGACAGTCTTCCAACAAAGAGAAAAGCCTTTACACAGTGCTGAGTCTGGCACTGCCGTTCAAGAATCCTTTGATAGGCCTACAGCTGGATATGAAAGAAATTGCAGTTTCCCAAGGGAGTGCGTGTAGTTCTGGTGCCAGCAAGCCTTCTATGGTTCTGCTATCCATCCAGACAGAAGAAGAGATGGATACTACTACCCCGCTTAGGGTTTCGTTTAGCAGTAAGACCTCCAAAGAAGATATAGATAAGCTGATATCGGCTCTAAATGAAATTGTTCAAGAAAATAAAATAGAAATCAATAATAATTAGCATAGATTTTACAATAAAAAGATTGTTGTATTTTTGCATCAAGTTTAATATAAAACATATTTATAATGGCACTAACAGTTACAGACGGAACATTTAAAGAATCCGTATTACAATCAGACAAACCAGTATTAGTGGACTTTTGGGCTCCTTGGTGTGCTCCTTGTAGAATGCTTTCTCCTGTTATCGAGCAGCTTCATAACGAGTTTGAAGGCAAGGCCGTTGTTGCAAAAGTAGATGTTGATAACAATCAGCAAGTATCTTTGGAATATGGTATCAGAAGTATCCCTACTCTTCTTATTTTCAAAAATGGAGAAGTGGTTGATAAAATAGTAGGACTTTCTCCAAAAGAAGTTATCGCGGAGAAACTTTCTGCACATTTATAAAAAAAATATTTGTTTGATAATGAATGCTTTTCGTAAACGAAAAGCATTTTTTTTATTATTTATTTGCTAGTGAAAATAAATATGTATATATTTGCACTCACAAAATCGAGAATAGAAGTTCATAATAAAGAATGTAGATCCGGTAGTTCAGTTGGTTAGAATGCCGCCCTGTCACGGCGGAGGTCGCGGGTTCGAGTCCCGTCCGGATCGCACCATAATTTTAAGGTTTTAAAAATTTGTTTTTAGATCCGGTAGTTCAGTTGGTTAGAATGCCGCCCTGTCACGGCGGAGGTCGCGGGTTCGAGTCCCGTCCGGATCGCACCCTCTTCATTTGATGAAGAGGTTTTTTTGTTATTATAGCTAAGATTAAATATCATTCTTAAGTAAAATTTATTTACTTTTGCAGTCTAATTAAATAAGATTGAAAATGTCATTATCAGAACAAGAAATCATACGCCGAGAGAAGTTAGAAAAACTTACCCAAATGGGAATCAATGCATTCCCAGCAGATGAATATACTATCACAGACTCTGCGCAGTCTATAAAAGAAGGTTTTGAAGAAGGAAAAAAGGTAAAAATAGCTGGAAGACTTATTTCCAGAAGAATACAAGGAAAGGCTTCTTTTGCAGAATTACAGGACTCGTCTGGGCGTATTCAGGTTTATTTCAACAGAGATGAAATCTGCCCGACTGATGATAAAGAGCTTTATAATGAAGTTTATAAACACCTTTTGGACATTGGTGATATCATCGGTGTAGAGGGAGAATTGTTCAAAACTCAGGTAGGAGAAATGACAGTAATGGTGAAAAACTTCACTCTTTTGACTAAAACTCTCCGACCGCTGCCTTTTGCTAAAATAGATGAAAACGGCGTTGTTCATGATGCTTTCAACGATCCTGAACTCCGTTACCGTCAGAGATATGTGGATTTAGTAGTAAATCCAGAGGTAAAGGAGGTTTTCGTAAAGAGAACCAAGCTTTTCAATGCAATGCGTCAGTTCTTTAATGATGCTGGATATTTTGAAGTAGAAACACCTATTCTACAGTCTATCCCAGGAGGAGCTGCGGCGCGACCATTTATCACTCATCATAATGCTTTGGATATTCCATTATACCTTAGAATTGCCAATGAGTTATATTTAAAAAGGCTGATTGTAGGTGGTTTTGATGGTGTATATGAGTTTTCTAAAAACTTCCGCAATGAGGGCATGGATAGAACCCATCACCCTGAATTTACGGCAATGGAAATCTATGTGGCATACAAGGATTACAACTGGATGATGGACTTCACCGAAAGACTTTTGGAACATTGCGCCAAAGCAGTAAATGGAACAACCAAAGCGGTTTTCGGAGAACATGAGATAGACTGGAAAGCTCCTTACGAAAGGATTTCTATGACAGATGCCATCAAGAAATTTACTGGGTATGATATCACTGGGAAGAACGAAGAAGAACTTAGAACATTCGCGAAATCCATTGGTGTAGAGGTAAATGACACGATGGGTAAAGGAAAATTGATAGATGAAATATTTGGAGAAAAATGCGAGGGCAATTTTATCCAGCCTACTTTCATCACAGATTATCCAGTAGAAATGTCGCCTTTGACTAAAAAACACAGAGATAAAGAAGGTTTGACTGAAAGATTTGAGCTGATGGTCTGTGGTAAGGAAATTGCAAATTCTTATTCTGAGCTGAATGACCCAATAGACCAGCGCGAAAGATTCGAAGAACAAATGAGACTTTCCGAAAAAGGAGATGATGAAGCGATGTTCATAGACCAAGATTTCCTGCGTGCTTTGGAATACGGAATG
This sequence comes from uncultured Flavobacteriaceae bacterium, assembly GCA_963519075.1. Taxonomy (GTDB): domain Bacteria; phylum Bacteroidota; class Bacteroidia; order Flavobacteriales; family Weeksellaceae; genus JABCPE02. The sequence continues at coordinate 184 of CAUQMH010000088.1, read as the reverse complement.
CCTCCAACAGCTGGTTTAGGAATAGGTATGGACAGACTGTTGATGTTCCTTACAAATAATGCATCTATCCAAGAAGTGCTGTTTTTCCCTCAGATGAGACCAGAGAAAAAAATGCCAGCCATAGAACTGGGAGATGATGAAAAACTGATTTTGGAAATTTTGAAATCTGGTGAAGCGATGCCAC
>CAUQMH010000087.1:0-6386 GCA_963519075.1 uncultured Flavobacteriaceae bacterium | reverse complement strand
GAGGAGACCTGAGTCTGCTTTTCTTTATCGCTATTATGTTCGTTTTCGAATGGCTGATGAGAGACCGACTTTTCCCTCTAAGATTCGAGGATAAGGTAAAAAGACCATTCCGCTGGATGATTTATATTTTCCTAACTTTACTGATTATTTGGTTCCATGGAAAGGAAGCTGAATTTATATATTTCCAATTTTAAAAGATGAAAAAATTCGTTCATAATCTATTCTTGTTTGCAGGAGCTGTAGCCATTATTTTGGTTTTATCTATAGTTTTTTACTGTTTTATGTTCAAAACACCTCAGACCAACAGAATTCCCTTTTTAGGTGATTCGACAGGAAAAGCTACGATAAATCCTAAAATAGCGACTCGATACGAAAACTACTCACAGGGAGGAGAGGCCTATCTTTTTACCTATTTCAAGTTGAAACAACTTACGAAAACACAAAAAGTGGATACTGTTCTTATTAACTTTTCGCCATCCAATCTTATCAATAACGAATATGAAGCCGTAGGTGTGGAAGGGCGAGAAAGATATCTTCCCTTCATAGATATGGAAGGACAAAAGGATTTATTTTTAGGAAATCCAAGTATCTACATCAAATCTTGGACTGGTTTAGGAAAAGAAGGTTTTCATTTATTAAAAAAAGATACCATAAGTTTTGGAGCTTATACGCCAAACTTAAAAAAATATCAAGAAAACTACTATGAATCAAAAGAGGAAACCCATATTCCTGTTTATCAAACCAAATATTTGGATAAAATAGTCAAACTATGTGAAGAGCAGAAGATTCATCTCGTTTTTGTGAACTTGCCAAAACATATTTATGACAAAGATTATCCAAAATACAATAGGAAAGAATTTTTAGAATTTTACTATAAAAACTACTCAAATATAGATTTTATAGACACTTCCGCTTTTAATTTCAGTCAAAGATGGGGCGGAATAGAGCGCGATTATTTCGCTGACATATCACACAACTCAGAAAAGGGAGGAGTGGCTTTTTCTGAATTTTTAAATGAAACAAGTCTATCAGAATTATTAAAATCTAAATACAACCGAAGAACAAAATGATAAAAAAATATGTTTTTTACCCCCTATTATTCATCTACTCTGTTTTCCAGAGCTGGATGCTGTTTCCTATAGAAAGCACTCTGCTATCAAAAGCGCTCTATATTTTTTCGCTATTTATATTTTATGTTTTTCTAGCTCAGTTGCATAGATTTGTTTTCAAAATAGGTGTTATTTTTTCGCTATTTGTCACTTTTTTCATCTACCCTACCCTAAAAGTCTATGGAGAGCCTACTTTTAGCTATATTGCCTCCATACTTTATACAGATTCTGCCGAGGCTATATCTTACATCAAGATACTTCCGATAAGTATTTTTATCATGCTTTCTGCATTGTTAGTTTTTACCATTGTTCTATTACAAACAAGTTATGAGAAACTAAACATTCGGTTCATTACTCCTGTTTTATTCTTAGTTTTGATTGCACTTCCTACAAAAAAAATACTACAATATGAGCTAAGATTAGGCGTGATAGATGATTATTTCAATGTACTTCCTCTAAAACGAACAGCCTTAGTTATCAACCAGTTATATTCAGTAAAGAAAGACCATGACTACATGATAGAAGAATCCAAAAAGCCTTCCTCTTGGGTTATTGAGAATCCAAGTGAAGTTTCACTGAAAGATAATTTTGTCATCGTAATCGGAGAGAGTGTAAGGCGAGATTTTCTTCATGTTTATGGTTTTCCTATAGAAAACACGCCTTTTATCAATAGTTCTGCGCCTTTCCTATTTGATAATTATATTTCCATAGCACCCAAAACAGTGATGTCTTTGAGTAGAACTTTGGCTTTAGTGAAAGAAGATAATTTAAAGAAATATGAACTAAATAACAATATCGTTTCCCTAGCTAATGCCATAGGATACGAAACTCACTGGATTTCTAATCAAGGAGTTGTAGGGCATCACAACTCGCCTACTACCGTAATTGCCAATCATAGCAATTTTACTACATTTCTAAGAAAAGGTGATGGTAAAACAGGGCAAAATCCTATGGATGCAGAAATGCTGCCTTTCATCACGGATGCTATTTCTAAAAAATCTTCCAAGCCAAAACTTATCGTAATTCATATGCAGGGCTCTCACCCTTATGCTTGTGACAGAACGGGAAATAAATATGATGAATTCATCCTATCCGAAGAAATTTCTTGCTATAATAAAAGTATAAAAAACACCGATGCTTTCCTAAAAGAAATATACAATAATTTAGAGAAAACTGAAAAACCTTTTAGTTTGGTCTATTTCAGTGACCATGGTCAGTATACCGATGGAAAATCTATGCTTCATAGCCAAAAACCAATAAAAGAGGCTTATGAAGTGCCTTTTATAATCTGGAACAAAGAAAAGAAAAACACTGAAAACCAAACAATTAAAAAAATAAGTACACGAAGAGTAGGAACAGATTTTTTACATCTGTTTAGTCAGATGAATAATATCAAAACCAAAAACATTACCAAAAATTATCATTTCATTTCTGATGAATCTAACGAAGATAAAAGCTCTAAGGTCTTTGATACCTCAGAAAATTTGGTCAATTTTGACACTCTTCCTGATAACCCAATAAATATTTTACTAAAAAACACCAAAAAATGATTGTAGGAAATGGACTTATCGCTTCTCTATTCTACGATGTAGACCGAGAAGATGTTATTTTCTTTGCATCTGGAGTTTCTAATTCTTTAGAGACAGAACTATCTGAATTTCAGAGAGAAGAAGACCTAATCAGGGAAACTTTTACACAAAATCCTGACAAACTTTTTGTCTATTTTTCCACCTGCAGCATCTATGATTCCTCAAAGGCTGACAGTCAGTATGTTCTGCATAAACTAAGAATGGAACAAATCATTGCTGAAAACTGCCCAAAATATCTAATTTTAAGGCTAAGCAACGCCGTTGGAAAAGGAGGAAATCCCAATCTACTAATGAACTATTTGGTTCGTTCTGTCAGAAACCATCAAAAAATAAATGTCCACACAAAAGCAACCCGAAATATCATTGATACTGAGGATATTAAAAATTTAGTTCTCCAAGTTATCAATTATCAGAATTTTAATAAAGTGGTCAATATCGCTTATCCTTTCAATTATTCTATCATTGAAATTCTTGAAATCATTGAAAAAGAACTAGATATAGAACCTCAGCTCATTCTCATAAAAGCAGGTTCTGGCTATGAAATAAACATTCCCGATGTAGAAAATTATTTCAAAGAACGAAACTTAACCAATAAAGAATCGTATCTTTGCAATATTCTAAGAAAATATTACATATAATAAAAAACTTAAAAGATGAATTTCAAAGAAAAATTAGAAAATAAAAAAATATTAGTCACTGGCGGCGCTGGTTTCATCGGTTCTAATTTGGTGGAAAAACTACTAGAATTAGGAGCTGTGGTTACAGTTTTAGACAACTTTGCTACAGGACACAGACATAACATTGAGCCTTTTTTCAAAAATGAAAAATTTACTTTGATTGAAGGGGATATCCGCGATTTAGAAACTTGTAAAAAGGCTTGTGAAGGACAAGATTATGTTCTGCACGAGGCTGCCCTTGGCTCTGTTCCACGCTCTATCAATGACCCTATCACGAGTAATGATGTGAATGTGGGCGGTTTTCTAAATATGCTCATAGCAGCGAGAGATGCAGGAGTAAAAAGACTTGTTTACGCTGCCAGCTCCTCTACTTACGGCGACTCTACATCTTTGCCAAAAGTAGAAGATATCATCGGAAAGCCACTTTCTCCATATGCTATCACGAAATATGTGAACGAACTCTATGCCGATGTTTTCAAAAGAGTTTATAATTTTGATACGATAGGACTAAGATATTTCAATGTTTTTGGAAGAAGACAAGACCCAAATGGTGCTTATGCTGCGGTAATTCCAAAATTCGTAATCCAGCTAATCAACCACCAATCGCCGACTATCAACGGAGATGGTACTTATTCAAGGGATTTTACTTACATTGATAATGTGGTTCAGATGAATTTATTAGCCTTAATCACTGATAAGGAAGAGGCTCTAAATCAAATATATAACACGGCCGTGGGTGACAGAACAACCATCAAAGAAATGGCTGAACTGCTGAAAAAATACCTTTCTGCCTATGACAACGAAATCGCAAAAGTGGAAATTCTCCATGGACCAAACAGACAAGGAGATGTTCCTCACTCATTGGCAAGTATAGAAAAAGCTCAAAAAAATCTAGGCTACCAGCCGAGCCATATCTTCGCGCAAGGTCTGAAAGAGGCTGTAGATTGGTATTGGGAAAATTTAAAATAACTAAAAATGAAAACGGGTAAATTTGTAATTTCTTTGGATTTCGAGCTCATGTGGGGCGTTCGGGACAAAAGAACCATTAATGACTATGGGCAAAACATTCTAAATGTCCATCAAGTAATTCCTCAAACGCTGGAATTATTCAGAAAATATGCCGTTTGCGGTACTTTTTCTACCGTTGGTTTTCTTTTTTTCAAGACCAAAGAAGAATTGTTGGCAAATTTACCTTCCATCAAACCTCAGTATGAAGACAAATCGCTTTCGCCCTACGAAAACGCTTATTTCGAGAGTTTGGGCAGTGATTTTAACCAAGATAAATATCATTTTGCTCCGCTGCTCATCAATGAAATCAAAAAATATCCAGAGCAGGAAATCGGCACCCACACTTTTTCCCATTACTATTGTTTAGAAAAAGGACAAACGCTGGAATCTTTCAGAGAAGATACCAGAATGGCTGTGCAAGTAGCAAAAGAACAAGGAATAGAGATAACATCGCTGATTTTCCCACGAAACCAGTTCAATGACAAATACTTACAGGTATGCTCCGAGCTGGGAATTACTTGTTACAGAGGAAATGAACACTCTTGGCTATATAAAGCCAAAAGTGGTGAAAACGAAAGCCTATTTAGACGAGCTTTCAGGCTGATGGATTCTTATATCAACATCTCTGGACACAACTGTTATTCAGATGATTACATAAAAAAAGAAACTCCAGTAAATATTCCATCAAGCCGTTTCTTGAGACCATTTTTGCCGAAACTGAGTTTTTTGGAAAATTTAAGGTTAAAAAGAATAAAGGCAAGTATGACCTTTGCGGCTAAAAACAATCTAACCTACCATTTATGGTGGCATCCTCATAATTTTGGGGCAAATATGGAGGAAAATTTCAAGTTTTTAGAGAAAATCCTGCAACATTATAAATTTTTAAATAAAAAGTATAACTTCCAAAGCTACACGATGAGTAGTTTGGCAGCAAAGATGAAAAATGAAGGGTAAAAAAATCGTTATTTTAGCGGGAAAGGGTGATTCCTCAAAAATCGTTTTCAATGCATTGGATAGTCAATTCGGCATTGAAAAAATTATTGTGGAAGACAAAGAAAACACCAAAAAATTTATCAAAAGAAGGATAAAAAGATTGGGTATTTTTACCGTTGTGGGACAGATTTTATTCCAAGTAATTATCGGGAAATTTTTAGGTAGCACATCTAAAAAGAGAAGAAATGAAATCATGAAGGCAAACAATATGAATGCTGCGGAAATCCCTAATGATAAAACGATAAATGTTTCATCTGTAAATTCAAAAAAAACTATAGAATTATTGAAGGAAATAAATCCTGATTTAATCATCGTAAATGGGACAAGAATCATATCTGAAAAAGTGCTTTCTGCCGTAGAATGCCCTTTTATCAATACTCATGCGGGCATCACTCCCAAATATAGAGGTGTTCATGGAGCTTACTGGGCATTGGTAAATAATGATGCTGAAAACAATGGAGTTACGGTGCATTTCGTGGATAAAGGAATAGATACAGGTAGCGTGATATACCAAGAAAACATCACAATCACAAAACAAGATGATTTTTCAACATATCCTCTTATCCAACTGGCTAGCGGCATCAAACTGCTAACAAAAGCAATAGAAAACTTTTTCAACGGAACACTATCTTCCCAAAAAGAAAGAAATCTAGAATCTATCCTCTGGTACCACCCTACTATATGGGGATATCTGTATCATAGAATTTTTAAAGGTGTGAAATAAATAGAATATAAAAATATATAATATGAATCATAAAATAGCAATTATTGGACTTGGTTATGTAGGACTGCCATTAGCAAGGTTATTTGCTACTAAATTCCCTGTGGTAGGTTTTGACATTAACCAAAAAAGAATAACAGAACTAAATGCTGGGCACGACGAAACCTTGGAGGTATCTGATGACCTTCTAAAATCAGCTTTGGTTAAAGAAAACCCTTTCAATGCTGGTACCAATGGGCTTTTCTGCTCTGCTGACCTAAAAGATATAGAAGATGCTAATGTATATATC
>CAUQMH010000086.1:0-6459 GCA_963519075.1 uncultured Flavobacteriaceae bacterium | reverse complement strand
CACAAAACTAAGACAAAAAAGTTTTGAGCATATCATGAAAGCCAAATATGAGCTAGGAATGCACTCTATCTATGATCTGAAAAAAGATCGTTTAGAAAGTGCAATCGCCTTTTCAAAGGATGTGGAAAGAGATTTTCCTGATACTAGTTCTTCTAAAGAAGCGGCTTCTATGAGAGAAAAACTGTCTAAAGAATTAGAAAGACACCTAAAAGTAATCGAAGAAAACGAAAAAAGAAAAGCCGAATTCCTAGAAAAACAAAGAGAGGAAGAACTGAAAAAAAGAGAAAAGGAAGAAGAGGAGAAATAAAGTTTTTTTGAATTTATTTTTTATTTACTAAATTTGCGGAATAATTTTTTGTAAAGATGAGAAACATTAAAGATATCAAAGCTGAAGTTAATACCATTACTTACGACAAAGACAAAATAGAAGAAAAAGTAGGAAGTATCTATGAAGCTATTGTAATCATGGGAAAAAGAGCAGAGCAAATCAACTCTGAAATAAGAACTGAGCTGCATAATAAGCTTGATGAATTTGCTGTGCGTGACACTTCTTTAGAAGAAGTTTTCGAAAATAGAGAACAGATAGAAATCTCTAAATACTACGAAAAATTACCAAAACCTACATCTATCGCCATCAAAGAATGGTTGGATGGTGAGATTTATTTTAGAAAGACAGATAAATAATCTTTTTTATTTTTATATTTATTTTATCAAAAAAGTTGTAATTTCGTGTAAGTTACAACTTTTTTGTTTTTATTTTACTTAAATTTATTCCAAAATTTAAAAACCACATGGATTTATCAGGAAAAAAAATACTAATCGCAATCACGGGTGGTATCGCAGCCTATAAAATCAATACTCTAGTAAGGGGTTTCATCAAAAACGGAGCAGAAGTACAAGTTATCCTAACGCCGTCTGCAAAAGAATTTGTGAGTCCTCTTACCCTATCTACCTTATCTAAAAGAAAGGTATTCAGCGAGTTTTATTCGCAAGATGGAGAATGGAACAGCCATGTAGATTTGGCTCTGTGGGCAGATGTAATGCTGGTAGCGCCATGTACCGCCAATACTCTTGCAAAGATGGTCAATGGCATATGTGACAACCTAATGATAGCCACCTATCTTTCGGCAAAATGCCCTGTGTTCATAGCTCCTGCGATGGATCTGGATATGTACATCCACCCTTCTACTGAGCGAAATCTAAAACTTGCCGAGGAATATGGGAATTTCATCATTCCTGCAGAAGAAGGCGAACTGGCGAGCGGACTAGTAGGCAAAGGGCGAATGGTAGAAACAGAAACTATCTATAAAACTATTGCTAATTTCTTTAATTCAAAACAGAAAAAATCTTTAGCTGGAAAAACAGTTCTTGTAACGGCAGGCCCGACCTACGAAGCCATTGACCCTGTACGGTTTATCGGAAATCATTCCTCTGGAAAAATGGGATTTGCCATCGCGGAAGAAGCTGAAAAAAGAGGAGCAAAGGTTATTCTTATTTCAGGGCCGACTGCACTAAGAACTGACAAAAACATATCATTAGAAAAAGTAAATTCCGCAAAAGAAATGTATAATGCTGTATTTCAACACTTTAACAATACAGACATTGCAATAATGAGTGCAGCAGTGGCGGACTATACTCCAAAAGAAATTGCCCAAGAAAAAATCAAGAAAAATGATGATGAAATGACTATCACACTAGTCAAAAACCCTGATATTCTGAAAACTATGGGCGAGAAAAAGAAAAACCAATTTTTGGTTGGGTTTGCTTTGGAAACTCAGAACGAAGAAGAAAACGCAAAAGGAAAACTAGTGCGAAAAAACCTAGATATGATAGTCCTAAACTCGCTAAAAGACAGTGGTGCAGGATTTAAAAACGATACCAACAAAATCAAAATTATCACACCTTCAGAACAGAAAGATTTTGCTCTAAAATCCAAAGAAGATGTCGCAAAAGACATTTTAGATTTTGTAGAAGAACAATTACAAAAAAAACATACTTAAAAAAGTATGTTTTTTTATTTTATTTATAATTTATTGATGTTTAGCACTACTCTGCTCTATTAGCCTCCCATAGATAAAAATTATCCAGTTCTTTTGTCAGTTTGGAAAGCGCAATAGCAAAAAGTCCCAAATCATCCAAAATCCCAATAAAAGGAATAAAATCCGGAATAAAATCCAAAGGAGAAAGCATGTAGATAAATATAAGCACAGGGATAATTACCGATGACTTATTCATCTTATATTCCCCTCTAAATGAAGACTTTATCATTCTAAAAATATCAGGAATTTTAGTGAAAAAACTTCTGTTTTTATAAACTTGATAAGCCATCTTAATTTTTTTCATTTTTATAAATTTTTTTGATAATAAAAGCAGCAAAACTCTTGCCAAAAATTACAATTTATCTATAAAACTATGAACCGCCTGACTATTCCAGTCGGCCGCTCCTTCATCTTTTTTGAGTATCTGCCCATCCTTCCCAATGATGAAAGTGGTAGGAAAAACACCTATACTAAACTTCTCACTAAGAGGCTCTTTCAGCAGATAGACAGGCGTAGTATAGTCATTTTTCTTAATAAAATCTCTCACTTTCTGCTCCTCATCCTGCATGGCAATGAGGACAAATTCTATTTTCCCTTTTTTACCCTCGTAAAGGCTTTGGATAGTAGTAAATTCGGCTCTACAAGGAGGACACCAGCTTCCCCAAAAATTGAGAAAAACAGGTTTTCCTTTAAAGTCGGACAAATTGGCATCTGGGACATTTATCCCCTTTAATTCTACATTATATTCTGATTCTGTGAGCATTCCTATACTCTGCGTCTCCTCCAAAGAAGGCTTCATCAAAAAAAGTCTTTGGATAGACTCACGAACACCTGGCACGAAAAAAAATGCCAACACAAACCCGCCAAATAGGATATTACTCCATTGTTTTTTTAAAAAGTTTTTCATTTTTTGATAATTTCTAATAATTTTTCTAATTCTTCCTGTGTGTAGTCATATTTTATCCAATGAATGTTTTCTAATTTCCTAAGCCATGTAAGCTGTCTTTTGGCATATCTTCGCGAGTTTTTCTTTATTTCCGAAATTGCAAAATCCAGCTCCCATTCGCCTGAAAAATATTTGAATAATTCTGTATAACCCACTGTCTGCAGGGCTGTTTTGTCTTTATATGGAATAAGATTTTTCGCTTCTTCCAAAAGCCCATTCTGCACCATCAAATCCATCCTTTGGTTAATTCGGTCATAGATAATCTCTCTGTCCGCAGAAATCCCAATTCTGACAACATCAAATTCTCTTTTAACCAACGGATTATCAATGTTTTCCGTGTATGTTTTTCCTGTCTGCCAGATAATATCCAAAGCCCTCATCAATCTGCGCGGATTTTCCTTATCTACTACCTGATAATAAGTATCATCCGATTCCTTCAAAAGCTTTTGTAAAGCTTCTATTCCACCCTCGCTGAAAAGCTGTTCTAATAGTTTCTGATTCTCTGGATTTGATTCTGGGAGATTATTCAAACCCTCTGTGACAGCCTTTTCATACATTCCTGAACCACCTACCAGCACTACATTATCATACTTTTGGAACAGCTGTTCTAGTTTTTCCAAGGCATCTTTTTCATACTGTCCGATGGAATATTCATCCACCACACTGAGGTTTCCTATGAAATGATGTTTCACTTGGGCAATTTCATCTTCTGTCGGTGCAGCCGTGCCAATGGGCATTTCCGCAAAAAACTGCCGTGCATCACAGGATACAATCTCGGTTCCGAAGTATTTCGCTATTGCAATTGCCAATTTCGTTTTACCAATTCCCGTAGGTCCTACCACAGAAAAAAGTTTTTTCTCCATTTAATTTTTAAAAATAGGCCTCAAAGATATGGATTTTACTTTTTTATAAATACTAAATTTAAGATTTTCAAAGTTTTATTTATTAACAATTTAAGTAAAACCAAAAGATTAATTTAAAATTTAATTAAACCTTTTTATTAAAAAAAGATTTTAATTTTGCCTTACTTACTTTGTAGTTTGTTTCTTGCATAATATGGTGTTTTATTTTAACTTTGCACAAACCTAAACGAATGTCTAAAAACAATACCAAATACATCTTCGTGACAGGAGGTGTAACATCATCATTAGGAAAAGGAATAGTTTCTGCTTCCCTTGGTATGCTACTGAAAGCCAGAGGATTTAAAGTCACAATACAGAAACTTGACCCTTATATCAACATCGACCCAGGGACACTGAACCCGTACGAACACGGCGAATGCTATGTGACCGAAGACGGCGCAGAGACAGACCTAGACCTAGGGCACTATGAGAGATTTCTAGATACCAATACCAGCCAAAATAATAATGTAACCACAGGAAGAATCTACCAAACCGTAATTGAAAAAGAGCGAAAAGGTGATTTCCTTGGGAAAACTGTGCAGGTAATTCCGCACATTACCAATGAGATAAAGAGAAGAATAAAAATTCTTTCTAATGAAGGCTATGATATCATCATCACTGAAATAGGCGGAACGGTGGGAGACATAGAGTCTTTGCCTTACATAGAGTCTGTTCGCCAGCTAAAATGGGAGCTGGGAGAGAAAAACTCTATGGTGATTCACCTTACTCTGCTGCCTTATCTGGCTTCAAGTGGCGAATTAAAAACCAAGCCTTCTCAGCACTCTGTAAAAGCATTGATGGAAAGCGGCGTTCAGGCAGATGTTTTAGTCTGCAGAACCGAACACACCATCACCAAAGACATCAAGTCTAAACTTGCTCAGTTCTGTAATGTAGCCATAGAAAATGTGGTGGAATGTAAGGATGTAGATACCATATACAGCGTTCCTATAGAACTGCATCAGCAGAATTTTGACCAAGTGGTTCTCAAAGGATTAGGACTTCCTTACGACAAAGAACCTAATCTAAAAAACTGGCAAAATTTCCTTAAAAAATATAAAAACCCTAAGAAAACCGTAGAAATAGGGCTTGTCGGTAAATATGTTTCTTTGCCAGATTCATACAAATCCATAGCCGAGGCTTTCATCCACGCAGGAGCATCAGAGGAAATAGATGTAAAACTAAAATGGATCTACAGTGGTGACCTAGAAAACGGAAATGCAGAAGACTATCTAAAAGATTTAGATGGTATTCTCATCGCACCTGGTTTTGGCGACAGAGGAATAGAAGGAAAGATAACCGCTGCCAAATACGCCAGAGAAAACAAAATTCCGCTATTAGGAATTTGCCTCGGAATGCAGATTATTACGATAGAATTTGCAAGAAATGTATTAGGATTTGAAAAGGCGAATAGTATGGAATTTGATGACAACTCGCCTTACCCTGTTATCAGCCTAATGGAGGAGCAAAAAGATGTAATAGACAAAGGCGGAACTATGCGTCTGGGCGCTTGGAAATGCGAACTAAAACCAAACACTAAAATTGCCGAAATCTACAATGCAGAGCTGATTTCGGAAAGACATAGACATAGATATGAATTTAACAATGACTACATAGAGGATTATGAGAAAAAGGGACTTATCCCTTCTGGATTCAACCCAGAAACCCACCTCGTAGAAGTAGTGGAGCTCAAAGACCATCCTTTCTATGTAGGCGTGCAGTACCACCCAGAGTACAAAAGTACGGTGGCATCTCCACACCCTTTGTTCATTGCTTTCATAAAAGCATCTGCAAACCATAAAAAATAATTTTATTTGTCAATAGCCCTTTTAACCTACGAGTTAAAAGGGTTTATTTATCTTATTATTTCTAATAAAAATCACAACTTATTTTCTCACGAAATAAATCTTTTCACTAATTTTTGTTTATCTTTGTCGGCAATAATTTTTTAAACTAAAAAAATGCAGAATAGTAACAGAGGATTTGAAAGAAGCCAGTTTATCAATATGGTTGTCTTTGCTGGATTTATTTTAGCGGTATCGTTTTTCTTCCAGTATTTTAATAAAGAGGACAGACAAAAACAGGCTGAAAAACAAGCAAAAACAGAACAAAGAGAAAAAATTGCAAAAGCAATCGCTTCTCATAGCGGAGAAAAATCCGTTCTCAAAAATGACGAGCTTACATTGGAAATTTCTAACCTTGGAGGGCAGATTTCTTCGGTAAGAATGAACCAGTACAACTCTTATGACAGAACAGACAAAAATAAACCTCTGTATTTATTCAATAACGAGAACTCAAACTACGGATTTACTTTTAAAGACAAAGCTGGTAAATTAGTAAGCACCAAAGATTTGACCTTTACTCCATCAGTAAGTGGCAATGTGGTAACCCTACAAGCACAGCTGGAATCTGCTACGATTCAGTTCATCTATACTTTACAAAAAAACTATACAGTTGATTTCCAAGTAAAAACAGAAGGACTTTCTAAAGTAACTAATGACAACAAAGCTCAGTTTTCTTGGGATTACCAAGCTTTGACAACGGAAAAAGGTAGAACTCAGCAGCAGGGCTACAC
>CAUQMH010000085.1:0-6599 GCA_963519075.1 uncultured Flavobacteriaceae bacterium | reverse complement strand
CAGCAGCAGGGCTACACGGAGTTCGTTTATTCATTTGACAACTATTCCAGCTATGATTATGATGGAAGCGGTGAAATGAACGAAACCGAAGAAACACTAGACTGGATCGGTGTGAAAAGCCAGTTCTTCACGACTGTTTTTGAGGCTAAAAACGGACTTACACAGTCTACAGGAAGCCAAGAACCAATAGACAAAGGTAATTATCTAAAAACTTTCAACTATAAAGCTGAAGTAAATCTCTCTGGAAACAAGGAGTTTAACGAAAGTTTCTCTTGGTATTTCATGCCATTAGATTTGGATTTACTTAAAAGCTATGATAAAAACTTTGATAGAATCTTGCCGCTTGGGTGGTCATTCATCAGAACTATCAATGTTTGGTTCTTTATCCCTATTTATGAATTTATTCAAAATCATTTAGGACTTACGGCTGGTTGGGCTATTTTAGTGCTGACTATTATGGTTAAACTTATCCTATCGCCTATCATGTTCAAACAGCACAAACTAAGTGCGATGATGAGGGTAATCCGACCTGAAGTAGATGCTGTAAATGAAAAATACAAAGATGCTGACCCACTGAAAAAACAACAGGAAGTATTGGCGGTGTATAGAAATGCGGGAGTCAATCAGCTGGTGGGATGTATTCCAGCCCTTATGCAGGTGCCTATTTTCTACGCGTTATTCCGTTTCTTCCCGAATTATATCGATTTCCGAGGCAAGAGCTTCTGGTTCGTAGAGGATTTATCTTCATATGATGATATCATCAAGATTCCATCTAACTTCCTAGGAATAGACCATTTGAGTATTTTTGCAGTGGCGTGTACGGTGGTTATTTTAATCTACACTATCATGACTTCTGGAAACATGCAGGCGCCAAGACAAGAAGGAATGCCAGACATGAGACCTCTGATGTACATTTTCCCTGTTACATTCATGTTCTTCCTGAACTCTGCTGCATCTGGGCTTTCTTGGTACTATTTTGTATCAAATGCTCTGAACATCGTGATTGTACTTGTCATCAAACACTTTATCATCGATGAAAAGAAAATTCACGCTCAAATTCAGGAAAATAAAGCTAAACCTGCTAAAGAAGGGCGATTCCAAAGAAAAATGCGTGAGCTGATGGAACAAGCACAAGAACAGAAGAAGGAACAGCAGAAAGAGCAACAAAAACAACAGAAAAACAACAAAAAATAATTTTAATTATTTATAAAAACAGCCTTCAGCATTACTCTAAAAAAAGAAAATGTTGAAGGTTTTTCTTTTGAATTATGAAAAAAGTAATCATCATCGGAGGAGGTGCTTCTGGATTTTTTACCGCTGCAAATATTGATACCAAATTATACGATGTCACTATTTTAGAACAAAATTCTGATGTCCTGCAAAAAGTAAAAATCTCAGGCGGCGGCAGATGCAATGTTTCCCACGCCTGTTTTGACCCGAGAGAACTCGTGCAATTCTACCCTCGCGGTCACAAAGAACTCCTCAGCGTGTTTACAAAATTCCAGCCTGGGGATACCATGAACTGGTACGAAGAACACGGCGTAGCCCTCAAAATAGAAGATGACAACCGAATTTTTCCTGAAAGCAACTCTTCACAAAGCATCATAGACTGCCTCGTGAATGAATGCAGAAAGAAAAATGTAAAAATACTTACCAAACAAACCGTTACCGAGATTCTGCCGCAGGAAAACGGATATAAAATCCATACCACAGACCAAAATCATTTCGCGGATTATGTGGTATTCAGCACAGGAAGTTCGCCGAAAGCATTTAAAATACTAGAAAAACTAGGGCATCAGATTATCGCGCCCGTTCCGTCTTTATTTACATTTAACATTAAAAATGAAATACTGAAAGACCTCATGGGAACGAGTTTTCAGTATGTAGATATTGAAATCCCAAAATTAAATTTAGAAGAGTCTGGCTCTCTGCTCATTACCCACTGGGGACTGAGCGGCCCTGCAATCCTAAAACTATCGGCATGGGGAGCGAGAGAACTTGCGGCACTAAAATACCAGTTTGAAATCATCGTCAATTTCATCGGAACGGCTTCAGAAGATGCTTTGGAAATATTTAAAAATTTCAAAGAAAATGAACCGAAAAAATCCATCGGTCAGGCCAAAATTTTTGATATTACCAATCGTTTTTGGCAAAGAATTTTATTCGTTTCTGGAATTGACACTGCCAAACAAATAGCCAATATCAACAACAAAGAAATGCAGAAAATCATAGAAAATCTGTGCTGCTGCCGAATGAATGTGACAGGAAAATGCACATTCAAAGAGGAATTCGTAACGGCGGGCGGTGTAGATCTGAAGGAGATGGATTTTAAAACCATGAAAAGCAAAAAACTACCCAATTTCTACATCTCTGGCGAGGTTCTCAACATCGATGCAGTTACTGGTGGGTTCAACTTCCAAGCGTGCTGGAGCGAAGGCTGGCTGATTGCTCAGGACTTAAACGCTGTGAACTAAGTTTTTTGTTTTTGATTTGAAAGAACAAAAATCAGCACCATGTTTAATATTATCAAATAAAAACCGATTCTCAGCTGGTTAATATTTTCTATAAATTCCAAAAAATAAAACCACACCACTGAACCTAACAACAAAACTATGTTAATAATAGACAAAGTCCTTATTAACATAGTTTTATTGAATATTGAACCTATGAACATTAATATCACTAAAAATAATACCAGCGGATAACATATAAAAGGAGAAAACTCAAAATCCTCTATCTTGTTCGTTTCAAAGCTAAAATAAACCGCTTCATAGAAGTTACACACTATATCCTGATTATCCAGAATAAGCTCTGGTTTAGAGAACATTTGGCTTTCCAAAGTGTCCAATACAAGAGTGTCTGATTGGGCTTCTGTATTATTCTGCACCGAAATAGCCGTTTCAGCCACGACTTCTGATTTCTTCTCTACGCCAGAACACATCTTTAAAAACGGCAAGAAGAAAATCAAAAAGTTGAGTGAAATTAAGCCTCTCAATTTTATTATATTGTTCATTTTATGGTTTAAAAATCCTTTTCTTGGAAGGTCTTTTGCACCTTATCTTTTTCGGATAAAATGATATCAGACATTGGAAGTTTCCAGTCTATACCGAGCTCTGCATCATTCCAAATGATACCGCCTTCGGATTCTTTATTATAAAAATTATCACATTTGTAGGCAAAAACCGCTGTCGGACTCAGCACCGAAAATCCGTGGGCAAAACCTCTCGGAATGTAGAACTGCAGTCTGTTTTCGGCGCTAAGCTCCACACCGAACCAGCGCCCAAAAGTAGGCGAATCTTCCCGCAAATCTACTGCAACATCCCAGACTCTTCCCTCCAAGCAAGACACCAGCTTCGCCTGAGCCATATCTCCTTTCTGCAAATGCAGCCCGCGAAGAACTCCGTAAGAGGATTTGGAAATATTATCCTGAACGAAATGCCCATTCATTCCTGTTAATTGCTCGAATTTTTGTTCATTAAATTTCTCATAAAAATACCCTCTATCATCTTCAAAAACAGTAGGTTCTATAATATAGCAGTTTTTAAGTGGCGTTGATTTTACTTTCATAACATGTTCTCAATTACATTTTTTATTCTCTCCAAATCTTCAGCTGTCAAATTAGACCCAGAAGGCAGGCAAAGCCCATTATTAAATAAATTTTCAGCTACATTTCCTCCATAATATGGTGCATCAGCAAAGACAGGCTGCAGATGCATCGGTTTCCATAGTGGGCGGCTTTCTATATTTTCTTCTTGTAGTTTCAGACGAAGCTGCTCTCTGTCAAAACCTGTTTTCTGCGCATCAATTACAATTGCAGAAAGCCAGTGATTAGAGAAAAAGTCTGAATTTGGCTCTGTAAAAAGCTCTATTCCATCTATATTCTTAAATACTTCTTGATAGAAATCATGATTTTTACGGCGCTGAGAAATCCTTAAATCCAAAACTTCCATCTGCCCACGCCCTATTCCAGCCGAGATATTGCTCATTCTATAGTTGTAGCCTATCTGTGAATGCTGATAATGTGGCGCATTGTCTCTCGCCTGAGTGGATAGAAAAACTGCTTTTTCTTTGTGTCCCTGCGTTTTGCATACCAGCGCTCCTCCACCAGAGGTTGTTATTATTTTGTTTCCATTAAAACTTAAAAAAGATATTTCTCCAAAAGTTCCACACTTTTTTCCTTTGTATGAACTTCCGAGAGCCTCTGCTGCATCTTCTACCACTGGGATTTCATATCGGTTGGCAACTTCTATGATTTCATCCATTTTTGCTGGCATCCCATACAGATGAACCACTATAACGGCTTTTGGCTTTTTTCCTTTAGCTATTCTATCTTTAATGGCTGTTTCCAAAGCCGCGGGACACATATTCCATGTTTCCGGCTCTGAATCTACAAAAACAGGCGTAGCTCCTTGATAAACAATAGGATTCGCTGATGCCGCAAATGTAAAACTTTGACAAATAACCTCATCTCCTGCCTTTATGCCTAAAATAACAAGCGCTAAATGCAAAGCTGCCGTCCCTGCCGAAACCGCTGCAACTTTCACATTTTCAGAAAGGTATTGTTCTAAATCCGTTTCGAAATTATTCACATTCGGCCCCAAAGGCGCTACCCAGTTTTGGTCAAATGCTTCATTGATGTATTTAAGTTCGCTTCCACCCATATGTGGAGAGGAAAGCCATATTTTTGTACTCATTTTTATTCTTTTATAATTCTTACTTGAATGTTATATCTTACCCCATCTACAACGAAAAAAGCAGCCTCATCAGAGTTATTAGTAGTCAATGCTCTAAGTTTGTTAATTAAATCTCCTGCCTTTATTTCTTCTGATAAGGAAATTTCACGAATATTTTCCAAATCTGTTTTTTTATGTTCTGTTCCCTCTTCTATCTGTTTAACTCTATTAGGAGCTAAAGAGACTAACTGAGGAACTGCCTCCTTAAATACTTCATATTCTAAATCCAACACCCTCTTATACAGACTATTTGCTGTATCTTCTGGTAGGATTTCTACCTCTCTTTGGTGAATAATATCTCCTTCATCTAGTTTCTCTGACATAAAATGCAGAGTCGCTCCATATTTTGTTCCTTCATAAATAGCCCAAGAAGGTGTATGCCAACCCTTATTATATGGTAAATAAGCTGGATGTAAATTTAGAAAACCTATTTTAGGAAAATTTATCAATTCTTTATTGATAATAAATGGATAATGTATCCCAAAAATATAATCTACTTCAATTTTTTTGATTTTTTCTATGAAATCCTTTGATTTCAAATCTTTATTAGTAAATATACGACTAGAATCTAACTGAGAAACCTCAATAAGTTTATCTGTATGTGTAGCATTTTCGTTTTCACTTACCAATAAAAAACTAGGTCTATAACCTAAACTAATTAATAGTTCTAATATTTTGACAGAGATTTCTCTATCTCCTGCAAATCCATATTTCATAGATTAAAAAGTTTTAAAAAGTTTTTAGGAAAAGGTATATGGTCATCAAATGCTTGAAAAATAAAAGTTTCTTCTATATCTTTTATTTTATTTTTTTCATTATCAAACTGAATAAACCACTTCTCCAGATGAAATATATAATTAATAACTTCTTGCAATTCTTTTTCTGACAAATCATCTATAAGAAGTTGATTTAGAGAATCATATATTATTTTATTAGCATTATAGATATGACAAGCATTATAGTAAGTAGGCTTATTTTTATACATTTGATAGGCTCTATTACTTCTTGTCATATTATGATATATAAATTTTAGTTTTATTCTCTTGTCCATTATTTATTCTATGTTATTTCCTTTAAACTCATTTGATGTAGCCTGTCCCTGTTCGTTGATTCCTTCTGATTTTACCACCTTTAAAACAGTCATTATCAGTATTTTAATATCTAATAAAAAACTTACATTATCGACATACCAAACATCATATTCAAATTTCTTTTCCCAGCTTATGCTATTACGCCCATTGACCTGAGCCCATCCCGTGATGCCAGGTTTGACCTCATTTCTTCGGCGCTGAAAATCATTATAAAGTTCCAAATACTTCGGTAAAAGCGGTCTTGGCCCGACAAGAGACATATCTCCCTTGATGACATTCAGCAGTTGTGGAATTTCATCTAAAGAAGTCTTACGGACAAAACTGCCTATCTTGGTAAGTCTGTCTGCATCTGGCAGGAGATTTCCGTTTTCATCCTTTTTGTCAGTCATGGTTTTAAATTTGATGATTTTAAAAATCTTCCCATTCTTCCCTGGACGAAGCTGAAAAAAGAACGGCTTCCCATCATTGGCAAAAAATAAACCTATCATAACCAACACGAAAACAGGACTTAAGAATAAAAATCCTACAAGCGCAAGCACAAAATCTATGACAGGTTTAATAAAATTTTTATACATATCAAAAACTGACTTTAAACACTTTGTAACAAACCTTCATACTCCTCCAAAAGAGCTTTCCAGACCACAAACTGCTCGTATCTATTCTCTATCATTCTGCGGCTGTTTTCTTTCAATTTAATATATAAATTTTTGTCTCTTGCCAAAGTTAGCATTTTTTCTTTTAATTTTTCTACATTTTTAGGTGGAATGATTAGGCC
>CAUQMH010000084.1:0-6669 GCA_963519075.1 uncultured Flavobacteriaceae bacterium | reverse complement strand
ATCTATCATTCCAACAGAAATAAGAGAAATAATCATAAAAAAAGAAACCATCATTCCCAAAAAAATAGAAAAAGATGACAGAAGCATTTCAGATAAGAGGAGGAAAAAAACTAAGTGGAGAAATCACACCACAAGGAGCTAAAAACGAAGCGCTGCAAATTCTTTGTGCCGTGCTTTTGACTTCTGAGCCTGTGAGAATCAGTAATATACCAGACATAAAGGATGTTAATCGTTTGATAGAAATCCTGCAGGATTTTGGGGTAAAAGTAAATAAAAACGGAAAAGGCGATTTTACTTTTCAGGCGGATAATATCCATTTTGACTACATTAAATCAAAGGAATTTAGAAAAGATGGAGCGAAGCTTAGAGGCTCTGTGATGCTTTTAGGGCCGATGCTTGCGCGTTTCGGTGAGGCGTATATGCCCACACCAGGGGGAGATAAAATAGGAAGAAGAAGGCTGGATACTCATTTTCAGGGGTTTGTAGAGCTGGGAGCAGAATTTAATTTTAATGAAGAAGAAAGTTTTTACACCCTTACAGCTAAGGAATTAAACGGAAAATTTATCCTCTTGGAGGAGGCTTCAGTAACGGGAACAGCCAATATCATCATGGCGGCTGTTTTGGCTAAAGGGACTACTCAAATCTACAATGCAGCCTGTGAGCCATATCTCCAGCAGCTCTGCAAGATGCTCAATAGAATGGGAGCGAAAATAACAGGAATAGGCTCTAACCTGCTGACCATAGAAGGTGTGGAAAGCCTTGGAGGAACGGAGCATGTTCTCCTTCCAGATATGGTGGAAATTGGCTCTTGGATTGGGCTGGCAGCGATGACAAAGTCAGAAATTACCATCAAAAATGTGAACTGGGAACAGCTCGGTATCATTCCTGATACATTCCGAAAATTAGGGATAAAATTAGAGCGAAAAGGAGATGATATCTACATTCCATCGCAGGAAAATTATAAAATACAAAAATTCATCGATGGGTCTATTTTGACCATTTCTGATGCTCCTTGGCCAGGTTTTACGCCAGATTTACTTTCAATTATTTTAGTTGTGGCTACTCAGGCGAAAGGAAGTGTTCTTGTTCATCAGAAAATGTTCGAAAGCCGTCTGTTTTTCGTGGATAAACTAATCGATATGGGAGCTCAAATCATCCTTTGTGACCCACATAGAGCCACAGTAATCGGGCTTAACCACGAAACGCCATTGAGAGGAACTACATTGATTTCGCCAGACATCAGAGCTGGAAATGCCCTTCTGATAGCGGCTCTTTCGGCTGAAGGGAAAAGCATAATCCACAATATAGAGCAGATAGACCGAGGCTACGAAGATATAGAAGGTCGACTAAAAGCCATAGGTGCGGATATAGAGCGAATAAAAATTTAATTTAATCTTCAAAAAAAACGAGCGATGAAAAGGTTTTTTATCAATCAAAATGATTTGTCCGATAAGTTTTGGAATATTGAATATGAAGGAGAGAAACAAATCGTTCATTACGGGAAAATAGGAACTGCAGGGCGAGAAATGACAAAGAAATTTGCGAGTGAAGAGGAATGCCAAAAGGAAAGCGAAAAACTCATCGCTCAAAAGATGAAAAAAGGCTATGTAGAAGTTTCTCCAAACGAAGAAATTCCTGCTAAAATAGAAATGAGCGAGGAGGAAAAAGCTGAATTTTTGTTTTGGGAAGCTATCGAAAAAAGCTATAAATACAACAAGAAAAAGTGGGATGCCTACGATATAGAAGAGCATCGGGAAAAGCTGACAAGTTATCTGGCGAAGCATGGAAAAGAGCGTTTGGTATCTTTTGAAAAAACTATGCAAGAAAAACTGATGGAACTCTATACCGCCCAGATAGCAGAGCTTTACATCATTTTAAATTGTGATTTGAGAAAGAGCCATACATTTCTACCGATGGATTTATTTATTTCCGATGCTGGCTTCTGCTGAAAGGGAAAGAATTTTTTGAGGATATAACCAAAGACATCAATGCTTTCATCAGTGGGAAATATCATTTTGACATTGGGGACACTTGGGCAGAAGGACTGCTCTATGTGAGTGATGATGCCTATTCTGAAAACCACGAAAACGAAGATGAAAGTGAAATAAGGGATATAGTTTTTGAAAAATATCCACATATTAATTATGATAATGCAGGAGAAATAGAGGGAGAAATCGCTGGAGATAAAAAATTATTTAAGAAATATCGAGCTCTTGTAAAAGAGATTTGTGATTTGAGATAAGTAATTGAAAATTAGTTAAAAATAGAATTTAAATACATAAAAAATGAAAACATACGCAGGAATACCAGAAGAAAATGCAACATTAGAAAATTCAAAAGTAATGCTTGTAACAGTTCCCTATGATGGAACTTCTACTTGGGGAAAGGGAGCGGATAAAGGCCCTGAACTTTTCTTAGATGCATCAGAAAATATGGAACTCTATGATATAGAGACTGCTACAGAGCCATATTTGGAGGGAGTTTATTTGGCTGGGGAAGTTACAGAGGACTCTTCGCCAGAAGCCATGACAGAGGCGGTTTATCAAAAAACAAAAGAAATGCTCCAGTATGAAGACAAGCTTTTTACGCTTTTTGGTGGGGAGCATTCTGTGTCCATCGGTTCTATCCGTGCAGTGGGAGAGAAGTACGAAAACCTTACGGTGCTTCAGCTGGATGCCCATACAGACCTAAGACCAGAGTTTCATGGTTCTACTTCTAATCACGCTTGCGCTGTTTTTGAGGCTAATCAAAAGCATAATTTGGTTCAGGTAGGAATCCGTTCGTGTGATGTGGAAGAAATGCAGTATGTCCCAAAAGGGCAGTGTTTCTGGGCGCATGAGATTGCTGAAAATCCAAACTGGATAGAAGATGTCCTTAGTAAAGTTTCTGGTAATGTGTATATTACGATAGATTTGGATGCTTTTGATCCATCTATTGCGCCATCTACGGGAACGCCAGAGCCAGGGGGATTGGCTTGGTATCCTACTTTGAAATTATTAAAGAAAGTTTTTGAGAAATGTAATGTAGTTGCGTTTGATATCGTAGAACTTATGGATTCTGCTAATCCAAAACCTACGGCATTCTTGGCAGCGAAATTATACTACAAGATGCTTGCTTACTACCATTTGTCTAAAAAATAAACGAGACCAGAACCTCTTCGGAAAGATGGAAAACCTCTTGGTTTATTAGTTTTAAACAATAATTTTAAATAATAACATCATGAAAAGAGTAATCGCACTAGTATTTTTCGCTTTACTGTTGATAAATTGTAGTAAAGGTCAAGTAGTTGTGGGGAGCAGCAATATCATTTCCCAAGAACAACAGCTTTCTGCGTATGACAGAATAGAGGTTTTGGGTAGCTATGATGTTATTTTTACAGATGGAGAGGTCGGCAAGATTAAAATAAAAGCTCCTGACAACATCCTTCCGCTCATACAGACAGAGGTTTCTGATGGACTGCTGAGAATAGACACAGGAAAGAGCAGATATAGAGTAAAAGAACCTATCATCATTTATGTTCCTGTGGATTCTCGTTTGAAACAAGTGGTCATCAAAGGTTCTGCGGATATTTACACCGAAAAAAATCTGGAAACAAAGGCTTTAGAGGTTGATGTATATGGTAGCGGTGATGTGCGTTTGCAGGTGGAAGCTTCTTCTCTTGCTTTAAAAATAGATGGTTCGGGTGATATCCGAGTAGGTGGAAAAACTGATAATTTGTCTATCAATATCAATGGCAGCGGTGATGTAGAAGTTCCAAACCTAAAAGCCGAAAAAGCCATTATCAATATCAATGGTTCAGGTGGTGTTTCCGCCTATGTGACCGAGGATGTGGATATTTCTATAGCGGGTTCTGGTGATGTTACTATCAAAGGAAATCCAAAGAAAGTAAAGCGGATAATCAACGGTTCTGGTAGAGTGAGTGTAAAATAAGCAAGTGGCAAGAATTTATTTACATTTATTAGTTTAGTATGAAATACATAGAGCATCCATATTTTGGGAAATTAAATACGGAAGGGCTGGATGATTATGATGTATTGTGGGAAGAAAATATTCCATACAAAAATGGAACTATAAGTGTAGGTTTTTGGTTCTGTGGAAAAGATGATTTATCCATAGAAAGGCTGGATTTATTTGAAAAATTCCTAAAAGAATTTGATACAATAGAAGAAAAAGCCCGTAAAGCTCTGAAAGTTTATATAGAGGAAAATTTTAAGTATTTTAGTTTTTATGTAGAAAAATTGGAGAATATTCCTGATTTCATTGCAGGGATGCAGATAAAATCCGTTGGGCTGTGGTATTCCATTGATGAAGCTTTCACAGGTGAAGTGATAATAGACTATATGATACACCCAGAAGAAAGCCATCAAGTCCTTGTTGTGAAGTGCAGTTTAGAAGGGAAAATCCTTGCTGTTGATTGGGAAGGTTAAAGGATAGAAGAGGGATATGAGTAAATAATAGGAATTTATATTTGCTAAATAGAAGAGATAATTTTAAACAAATAATTTATGAAACACATAAAACATGCGTATTTTGGAGAATTAAATACGGAAGAGTTAGATGATTATGATGTATTGTGGGAAGAAGAAATTCCTTATAAGAATACATCTGTTAAGGCAGAATTTTGGTTCTGTGGAGAGGATGATTTGTCTTCAGAAAGACTGAATTCATTTGAAAAATTTCTAAAAGACTTTGATGCAATAGATGGAAAAGCCCGTAAAGCCCTGAAAGCCTATTTAGAGGAGGAACCAGAATACCTGAATTTTCATGCAGAAGAATTGGAAAATATTCCTGAAAATGTAGATGATTTCGTTACAGAAATGAAGGTAGAATCCATTGGACTTTGGTATTCCATTGATGAGGAAGAAGAAGGCGTAGATGTGGTAGTTGATTATATGATACGCCCAGAGGAAAGCGATGAAATCCTTGCTGTGAAGTTTGGTTTAGATGGGGAAATTGTTGCTATTGACTGGGAAAGTTAGTTCATAAATAAAAAACTAAAAGGAGGCAGTAGCATACACCGCCTTTTTTACATGAAAAAACAGATGCCCAGAGCATCTAACACCTTATAAAAACCACCGCCATGACTGCCGGAAACACTTTACACAAGGAACTTTTCGCCTTACAAGACAAGGAATACAGAGATTTCACCGCGAAACTCATTCCCAATGTAGATAAAGAAAAAATTATCGGCATTCGCGTTCCTATTTTACGGAAATTTGCCAAAGAATTTTATAAAGATAAGTCCGTGGTGGAGGAGTTTTTCAGCGAGCTGCCGCACCATTATTATGAAGAAAATCTTCTGCATGGCTTCCTTGTAGAGCAGATAAAGGATTTCCAAAGTGCTGTGGAGCATACAGAGGCTTTTCTTCCATTCGTGGACAACTGGGCGGTTTGTGATACATTCTCTCCCAAAATCTTCCAAAAACATCCTAAAGAAGTCTATGAATACATCCAAAAATGGATAAAAAGTGATAAAATTTATACAATAAGATATGCCGTAGGGCTGCTGCTTTACAATTATCTTGATGAGAATTTCCAAAAAGAGATGCTCCAGCTGGTTTCCGAGGTGAAATCCGAGGAATACTATGTGAATATGATGCTCGCTTGGTATTTCGCAACGGCTCTTGCGAAGCAGTATGAAGCGACTGTGCCACTGATAGAAGCCAAGACCGTGCCGCCTTTTGTGCAGAATAAAACCATTCACAAAGCAAGAGAAAGCAGAAGAATTTCCTCCGAAACCAAAGAATATCTGCTGAAATTTAAACTATAAAATTTCAGGTAAAGTTTTGGTTTCGTCCTCTATGGTGTAGTTTAGGGATTTAGCCAATACAAAAATATCTTGCAGGTTAGAAATCAGCTGTTGTCTTCCTTCCTCTTTTAGTTTGGTCTGATTGATGCTTTTTGTCATGTTTTTCTTTGCGGATTCCATGATGTTATTTAGGTCAGCTTTAGAAAACCTATTGACAGCATAATCATCCATAAAATGAATTTTCACATCGGGATAAATTTTGATTTCAGCTTCAGGGATTTCCTTTATGATTAGTTTTTTATCCGTGGAATCCACTTCTATTTTTAGTTTCTTTAAATCATAAGTCACCTGCGCTTTTGCCGTAGTATAGAGCACCATTTCTTTGGAAAGAAACTTCACACCGCCAAGTTCAAAGGCAGAACTTTTATGAGTTTGAAAACTAGAAAAGTTCTGCTCTAAGACTATCATTTTGTTCATTTTTTCTATCTGATTGCTAAGGATATAGTAGTCCTTATTGATAGCTTCTGCCTCTTTTTCTGTGTTTTTTTGGAAGAAAAAGACCAATAAATAGGCGAATAAAGCCCCAAATAGAAAAACGAAAATATTTTTATAAGAATTTTTCAATGCTTATTTGCTTTTGTTTAAGATTTCTAATAAATCATTTTCTAGAGAACCGCTGTTTGGAGATTCTATGATTCTTCCCACTTCTTTGCCATATTTATTTTGGACGATTATAGTAGGCACTCTTTTTAGGTTATAAGGAACATCCTCTCCATCAGGAGTTTCTTTTTTTCTGTTTACGGCTACTAGGGTCAGCCTTTGTTCAGGGTATTTCACCGCATCCAAAATTTTCAGTAATCTAGGAACTTCTCTATGTGAGTCTCCGCACCAAGTCCCAAAAAACACGATGATATTATGAC